>CACXQO010000354.1 GCA_902769815.1 uncultured Bacteroidia bacterium
TATGTCATAACTGGCACGGGCGTTCAGCAGGAAATAGGGGTCGAGGGCATAAACTTCGCGCGATGTGTTGTCGCAGTATTGCTTGCCCACATACTTGCCGATGATTTGCAACTTGGCACCGTTGAAAGGTCTGAAGGTGGCGATGGCGGCTCCCACGATGTTGGGTGAGAACGAAAGATCAGTGTTGGCGGTCTTGGTGACCATCACGCTGTCGCCGTCGTTGAAGTCTGTGAAGGTGTAGTTTAAAATCTTATTTTGGCTCAAAGTAATGTTTCCATCAAGGCTGAACCACTTGGTGAAGTGGTAGCCTGCAACAAGTTCGATACCAGCGCGATACGATTTGTTCACATTCTCCATCAGTGCGTAGCCTGTCGAACTCAAATCGCCTGAAGGGGTGAGTTGGTCTTTGTAAAGCATGGCGTAGAGGTTGGCGTGCAGGGTGAAGTCCATCTTTTCCAAGCCGTAGCCCAATTCAAAGTCGAACATTGTTTCGGGCTTCACGGTTTTGCCGTTCTCGATGGCGTCCTTGATGTCGGAGCGCGTAGGTTCGCGGTTCACCATTCCTGCCACGAAATAGAGGCGGTTTTGGCTGTTAATTTGGAAGTTAGCTCCGAGTTTCGGATTGAAAAACAGGTAGTTCTGATGGTAAGGAATGCTGTCGAAAGTGTCGTCCATTCCCGTGAGGTTGTAGTCGATGTAGCGCACTTGGAGGTTGCCATAGAGGTTAAAGCGGCTCGAAAAGTCGTAGTTGAGTTTCAGGAACGCGGTATTGTCGTGCTTTTGGCCACGGTTGCGGTACCATTCGTAAGGCGTTTTCTCGCTGATTTCCAAGGCGTTTTCACCGTCAAGGCTCAATTCGTCTTGCGCCCAAATGAGGTTCCCGAAATGCCAGCCGTCATAATATAAGTAGGTATCGCCGAGGGTGGCGGAGAACTTGTCGGTTTGGTAATTAACTGACAACAAGCCCGTATAGCCGTTGTTGTCCATCTTCTTGCGGTGGACGAAGTCGCTTTTCGACGTGCCCGAAAGACTGATGAGGCCATAGTAGGAACCGGGTTTTTTGTTGTCTTTGTATTGCTCATAATAGCCGTCGCCGTGGGTGTAGTCGAAGGCGGCGTTCAGCGTCCAGCGATTGGAGGGACGGAACGAATAATAGAGTTGGTAATGGCGTTGGTTGTAGTTATCGGTCTCATTATCATAGTAATGCACATTGCCGAACTCGTCGTAATAGGCTCCCGTTCCGTTGTAGGTCGGGTCTTGGTCGAGGTCTTCGGCGGAGGCACCGTCCCAAGTGATGCCGGTTTTTTGGTGGCCCAAAATGAACACGGCCTTCAGCAAGGAGCGTTTGCCATACCAGCCGCCGGTGAGGAAGAGGCTTTGTTGGTCGGCTTTGCCGTTGCGGACGAAACCGTCGCTGTTGAGGCCGTTGTAGGCCATATCGAAAGCAAAGCCGTTTTTGGTGCGACCCGTTCCAACAGTCACACCGTATTGCTTTGTGTTGAACGAACCGTATGACAAATCCGCCTGACCGTATGCCTTGGGCGCGACGGTGAAGGTTTGCAGGTTCATTGCTCCGCCGACGGAAGCTGTTCCGCCGCTGCTGGCACCAATGCCGCGCTGGATTTGGATGTTCTGTGCCATGCCGCCGAGGTTGGGGATGTTGTACCAAAACACCGACTGGCTCTCAGGGTCGTTGAGGGTAATGCCATTGATATTCACATTGATACGGGTCGCGTCAACGCCACGGATGCGGAATGAGGTCGCGCCTACCATACCGTTTTCGCCGCTAACGACCACCGAAGGCTCCAACTCAATTTGGTAGGGCAAAGAAGGTAAGATCCTGATTTCCTCCAACTGTTGGCGACCCATCTCCGATGTGGTGAGTGGGGTTTTGCCATCGGCGCGAGAGGCATTGATGACCACTTCGTTAAGTTGCAAAGTGTCAGGTATTTGGCCATTGATGCTGACTTGATGTTGTGCAAAAAGGCTCGACGCAAACATTGTTGCGAAAGTGAGGAAAAGATGTTGTTTTTTGAGCATAACTCGTTGATTTAATGATTAATACTAAACTTTAAATCAATAGAGGAATGTTGAGGAACTCGATTCCCTGTGTCGGCATTATCCGTATCAGGTGCAAAGGGTTTGATCTCAGCCTGTCTTTCAATCTGC
>CACXQO010000355.1 GCA_902769815.1 uncultured Bacteroidia bacterium
CGTGAACAATTCATGGGCCAACAGCGATTATTGGTGGATGCAACTGCTTGCGCAACACGGCATTATCAGCGTTTCCATCAACAACCGTGGCAGCGGTGCGCAAGGCGAGGTGTTCAAGAAGATGACCTACCTGCAACTTGGCAAGTACGAGACCGAAGACATGATTACCCTTGCCAAATACATGGCCAAGCAACCCTACGTTGACGGAAGCAGAATAGGCATCTACGGCTGGAGCTACGGCGGCTTTATGGCTGCCAACGGCATCACCAAGGGCGCGGATGTCATCAGCACTGCCGTTTCGGTGGCTCCTGTGACCAACTGGCGCTATTACGATAATGTCTATACCGAGCGTTTCATGCGCACGCCGCAGGAAAATCCCGATGGCTACGACCTCAATTCGCCCGTCCACAACACGGCGATGATTAAGGGCAACTACCTGCTCTGTCACGGTAGCGGCGACGACAACGTCCACTACCAAAATGCAATGGAACTCATCAAAGCCATGATTTCCAACGGGAAACAATTCGACCTGATGATTTATCCCAACAAGAACCACGGTATCTACGGCGGCTATGAATACGGCGACGGCGAGTGCCGGATGCACCTGTTCAACAAGATTGACAATTTCTTGTTCAAACATTTGTTAGGTGAGTGATTGAAAAAAGCGTCAGTCGGTTGGCTGACGCTTTTTTAATACCTTTTCGTGTCTTCATATCGGTTTCAATCTACCCATTATTGATGGTTTCTTATTCGCTTTTTCATCAGTATTGGCGAGAAGAGGAAAGCGATTTTTCCTTTATTTTTGCGGCATAAACAAAGATAGTTATGGCACATAATCACGAACACGAGTGTTGCGCTCACGAGCATGAGCATCACCATGAGCATCACCATGAAGAAGGCAGTCTGAAAGGTCAAATCATCAAGATTGCCGTCACTGTGGCATTGCTTGTTGCGGCGGTCATCATCGAGAAGCGTTGCGACTTGCGCACTTGGCAACTGCTCCTCATTTATTTGGTTCCTTATCTTTTCATCGGCTTCGACACGCTCAAGGAGGCCGCCGAGGGCTTGGCGCATGGCGAGGCTTTCAACGAGCATTTCCTCATGTCAATCGCCACTATTGGGGCACTTTGCATCGGGTTTTTGCCCGGTGCCGAAACGCAGTTTCCCGAGGCAGTTTTTGTCATGCTGTTTTTCCAAGTCGGTGAGCTTTTCGAAGGCTATGCCGAAGGCAAGAGCCGCGACAGCATCGCTCACCTGATGGACATTCGGCCTGATGTGGCGCATGTGGAGCGCAACGGTCAGATGGAAAGTGTTAGTCCTGAGCAGGTTGAAGTGGGTGAGATCATTGTCGTCAAGCCAGGCGAAAAGGTGCCGTTGGATGGTGTTATCATCGAAGGCAACACGTCTTTGAACACTGTGGCCTTGACGGGCGAGAGCCTTCCGCGCGAAGTTGCCGAAGGCGACGAAGTCATTTCGGGCTGCGTCAATTATTCGGGTGTGATTAAGGTACGCACGACCAAGAGTTTCGGTGAAAGTACGGTTTCCAAAATCATTGATTTGGTGGAAAATGCCACTGAAAACAAGTCGAAAAGCGAGACTTTCATCTCAAAATTCGCCCGCGTTTATACACCCGTGGTTGTCTTTGCGGCTCTTGCTTTGGCTGTGTTGCCGCCACTGTTTTCTGGCGATTTTGCTGGCACTTTCGCCACTTGGCTCTATCGCGCCTTGATGTTCCTTGTGGTGTCATGCCCTTGCGCCTTGGTCATCAGCGTGCCACTCACTTTCTTTGGTGGCATTGGCGGGGCTTCGCGCAAAGGCATCCTCGTCAAAGGCGCGAATTATATGGATGTGTTGGCCAAGGTCGGGACGGTGGTTTTCGACAAGACGGGTACGCTTACTCATGGGCAATTCGCGGTTACTGCAATCCATTCAGGACAATCAGATTGTAAAACCGAAATCGCTGATTCACAAAACACTCAACTCTCAACACTCAACTCTCAACTATTGCACCTCGCCGCTCATGTGGAGCATTTTTCCACGCATCCCATTGGAGCCGCCTTGCGCGATGCCTTCCCCGATGAGGCAACAGACGGTTGCAAATTGAGTGATGTGGAAGAGATTGCTGGTCAAGGGATTCGGGCCAAAGTGGAGGACAAGACCGTTTGCGTA
>CACXQO010000356.1 GCA_902769815.1 uncultured Bacteroidia bacterium
CTCCTCCATCACCTTGCCGTATGGCGGGCGGAACTTCACGTCGTTCTTCGAAATGAGGTATTTCAGGATGGGCTGCTGCGATTTTGACATGGCGTCAAACTCGTCGATGTTGATGAGGGCATAGCCCGACATAGCGAGGAAGATGTCGTTGTCGTTCTTCATCGACAGCCGGTCGTTATAATAAAAGAAAGGTTGGCTTGCCAGTTTTGGTACAAAATCACTCAATAAAGTGCCTTTTTGCTTTATTTAAAAAGGTAAACGGTGGGATTCCGCTGAAAATTAAATACCTTTGTACCTGATTTTAAATCAAAGATAGATATGAACGAGAATTTCGCCATACAACTCTTCGAGGGGAAGAAAGTCCGCATTGTATGGGATGCAGAACAAGAAAAGTACTATTTCGCAATAGTCGATATAGTTCAAGTACTTACTGATAGTGATAATCCACAAACTTATTGGAGAGTGCTTAAGAAACGACTTCGGGATGAAGGAAACGAAACCGTTACAAATTGTAACGCTTTGAAGATGCCAGCCGCAGACGGTAAAAATCGCAAAACGGATGTTGCTGATTTAGAACAAGTTTTTCGAATTATCCAGTCCATACCCTCCAAGAAAGCATAAACAAGCATTGTTTGAAAATATGCATCTATAAGCAGTGAAATAAATCGGAATTTTTTATAGTTTTTCCTTAGGTTCGTTGTCTAACGGGTGAGAACGAAAATGAAATGGAAATGAAAGAGCAAAAATTTTCAAAAATCGTAGAAGAGTATAAGCGGACGATCTATACCGTCTGCTATATGTTCTCCAAAGATGAAGACGAGGTAAATGACCTTTTCCAGGAGATTCTGATCAGACTCTGGAACGGATTTGATTCCTTTGAGGGGAAAAGTGATATCAAGACGTGGATCTATCGCGTCAGTCTTAACTTCTGCCTCAATTATGACAAGAAGCAAAAGCGGGCTGGCAACCGTGTGAACCTCGACTTGGACATTAAACCCTATGAGGACAATTACGAGAAATCCCTGCAGGTCAAACACCTCTACAAGAGAATTAATGCACTTGGACTTGCTGACAGAAGTGTCATTCTGTTGTGGCTCGAAGGCCTGAGCTATGACGAAATCGGCGCCATCCTCGGCATTTCTGTCAAGAATGTTTCCTTCAAACTCGTTCGAATCAAAGAGAAATTAAAACAAATGTCGAACATCTAAATGACCGTTACAATGGACCCAGAGAATTTCAATTCAAAAGAACTGCAAGAGCTCAAGTCAGAATTCAACGACCTCAAGGAAACTCTTGACAAGCAGAGAATCGTTAACAAAGAGATTCTTGAACACATTCAGAAGCAAAAGATTTCTTTTATTGGTAAAGATTTGAAAAGTAGAATGTCGACCGATATTATTACTATTCCAATGATTTTTGTGATATGCAATACTGTCAGGTGGCCGATAATGTTCGCCGTTGCCGTGTCCGTTTGGGCAATACTGGATCTGATTTCTGTCCTTTGGATGAAAAAGAAATTCAACACCAGCACTTTACTTGAGAGCGATGTCCTGACCGTAGCAAAAAGTATCAAGGAATACAAAAAGTATTATCACCTGTCAGTGGCGGTCGGAGCATTCCCAGCATTGGCTATTGGAATATATGTCGCAATCCGCCTATATTCTCAAAGACCTGAAGGCAGCGAATTTCCGTTCGTTTTGGCCTTACTCCTTTTTACCTATATCGTTGGAGTATTGATGGCCATAAAAAAGTACAAGAAAACGATGACTGACTGCGACAATCTGATTGATTCTCTAAAGGAATAGTAGAATATCGTATCTCATCAAATTTCATTTTATTTCACTAAAGTCACGGGGACAGCTTGATTACTGGAGCAATATGACGTGCCCAATCGCGCTGTCCCCGTCTCCTTTTAAAACTCCCCAATTTAGTGCCTTTTTATATGAGCGACCAAGGGGAGTGAACGATCTTATTTTCACGTGGCCACTAATGTGGCAGATACCTATATCATCCATGCCCGTGGCAACGAGCATCAAGTCAATACCGAGCATATCTTCACCAACCTCGATCCCTACGGCATCCCCCATCGTGAGAACCGCACCGACGACCACACCCTCATCCTTAAACCTTGAGCCCTATTAGAAGGCAAGTTCCCAAGCCCTACCCA
>CACXQO010000357.1 GCA_902769815.1 uncultured Bacteroidia bacterium
GGAGTAGGCGGGTTCCATAGAGATATTGCTCAGGTTGTTCAAGGTGGAGAAAATGCTCAGTTGACTGAACTTGGTGATGCCCGTGATGAAGACAAACTGCTCATCCTTGTCGCAAACTTTGACCATTTGATAAAACTCCTGCATGATGCGGCGCACTTGCTCAAGCATATCAGGCTTATGCAGATAGTCAAGCATGGGAGCGTCGTACTCGTCCAAGATGACCACGGTCTTTAATCCGCGTGCCTCATGTAAGCCTTGTATGAGTTTCTTAAACCGAGTACCGGGCGAGCCTTTTGTATTTTCCATCTTGTATTTCCGCTCGTGGTAGTCAAGTTGGCTGTGCAGTTCCTCTATGATTTGGCTGATTTCATACTTGTTTTTGCATGCGCTCATGTCGAAATGTAACACAGGATGCTGTTTCCAGTCCTTCTCCAATTCGGCGATAGCCAAGCCCTCGAAAAGGTCTTTGCGACCTTCGAAGTAATACTTCAAAGTGCTGCAAAGCAGCGATTTACCGAATCTGCGCGGGCGACTGAGGAAAACAAATTGGGATTCTTGCGTTATCCTATAGATAAGGTCTGTCTTGTCTACATAAATGCGTCCGTCTTGTCTGATGCGTTCAAAATCGGCGATGCCGGCGGTATAAAGTCTCATAGGTAACATGGCAAAAGGATTATTATCGCTGCAAAGATAATTATTTTCTTTCCTTTTCCTATGCCCGAATGGATTTTTCCTTCAATCAAAGATTCCTCTCCCTCCAAAGTTGGCTGAACGACTTGGGCGCAAACTCTGGCAAAGGTCGGTTGTTGCCCCAAAGTGGAACCAAAAGCCGCTTCAGTTGCAACTTCTTCAGAAACAATGGACTATCCATTTTCTTCCGCGACTTGCAGTGCCAAATCATGGCTCTCAGCAGGGAATCGTATTTGGCATTGCCTGTCTTTTCCGTGAGGGCAAGATGACGGTTTTCGATAATCAGGTCGTCCAAGGGAATCTTCACGGGACAAACCTCAACGCACTTGCCGCACAGCGAACAAGCAGAATTGAGGTGGTTGTAATCCTCCATGCCTTCCATCAGCGGGGTCATCACCGTGCCCATCGGGCCGATGTATTTCGTGCCGTATGAATAGCCGCCAATGTTCTTATACACAGGACATACGCTCACGCACGCGCCGCAATGGATGCACGACATCACCTTGCGCTGTTTTTCGTGCGAGAGCAATTCTGAGCGGTTGTTGTCGAGCAAAATCACATACATCTGCTCAGGGCCGTTGCCTTGTTGCGCTGGCCCGAAAGTGATGCTGTTGCAGAAAGCCATTTGCCCCGTGGAATGAAGCGACAGCAAGGGCAGCAACACACCCAAATCGTCCAAATTAGGTATCACCTTCGCAATGCCTGCCACCACAATGTGGACTTTAGCCATCGTCGTGGATTTCAGAATGTTGCCTTCGTTTTCGGTGAGAACCACGCCACCGCTGTCAGAAAGCAGGAAATTGGCACCAGTAATACAAATAGGTGCATCCTTGCTTTCAATAGCCACCTCATGACGCACAAAATTGACCATCTGCTTCACCGAACTGTCGGGCTTCAATTTGAAGTTTTCGGTCAAAATGGCGTTGTTTTCCTCTTTTGAAAGATGAATTGAAGGCACGAGAGGATGATAAGGCTTTTGCTTGGCCGTATGCAGCACAAAACGCCCGATTTCAGTTTCCACCACACGGATGTTCTTGCGTTCCAAAAAGCCGTTCAACTCGATTTCGTCGAGCACTGAGGAATTGGAGCGCGTGATGGCGGTGGCTCGTTCCTTGCAAATCAGGTCGAAAATCATCGTCAAGGCATCGTCGGCGTTGCGTGCCCAAAGCACCTTGCCGCCGTTTTCCGTGAAATGCGTCTCAAAGTCGACCAAGAGTTTCTCCAAGTTCAACATCGACTTGTTGCGCAAGGTGTAGGCGCGTTGTTTTTCAAGGTCGAGGTTGCGGTAATTGGCCTTGCCTTTGGCAAACTTCTGCTCGTAACAGCCTGTATTATAGTTTATTTTCTGCCAATGCTCCTCATCGAAAGCCACATCGCAGCCTTGTTTGAATATCGTTTTAGGTTCGGTAATCATGATTCGTAATGCTCTATTTTCTCCACTCTTTTCGCATGGCGGCCACCTTCAAAACTC
>CACXQO010000358.1 GCA_902769815.1 uncultured Bacteroidia bacterium
GTCCATCGTGCCTTCCTTGTGGTCGAGGGTGATGGTAACATTCTCATTTTCACCCGATTTGAAGACTTGGAAGCCAAACTTGCCGTCTTTGGCAGCGTAAGCCATCATGCAGCCCAAGCCAGCGGTGAGCCAAGTCTGCCCGTTTTCGTCAGTCGTCTTGGTGACCACGGTGCAAAACTCGGCATAGTTGTAAATCTTGAACTCCACGGGCAGGTTGGCTTGCGGCGTTCCGTTCTCGTCCACGACTGTGAAAGTGGTCTTGGAGGTCTTGCCATAATTATCCACAACGTTGATTTCCGTGTAGTTGCGGCCACGGCTGATGACTTCCTCCGGGCCGTCGTAATCGCCGAAAACGCGGGTATGTAATAATAAGGTGCGCGAAGCCGGCTCGTTGAACCAGCCCAAATCAAGCACAGGCTCAGGCTCGCAGGCACCAAGAAAATGCCATTGGCCATCTACCCAAGCCTCCACCCAAGCGTGGTTGTCGTCGCAATGCGCCCAGCGTGGGGTATAGACTTGTCGTGCGGGGATGCCCACAGTGCGCAAGGCCGTCACCAACAGCGTCGATTCCTCGCCGCAACGCCCCCACGAGGTCTTGATGGTGGCCATCGGGGCGCTGGTGCGGCTGTCGCTGCCCTTGTAGTTCACGTGTTCGTGGCACCAATGGTTCACTTCGAGGACGGCATCATAGAGCGACAAATCCTTCACGCGGCCTTTCAGTTCCTCGTAATAGGTGGCACGAAAGCGGTCGAGGTTCTCGTTATTGACGCGCACGGGCACCACGAAGTGCTTGAACTCGCGCTCGGGGATGCTCACACCCCAAGGCATTTCCGCTTTGGCGCGGAAGGCAAAGTTTATGCACTCGCGATAGTATTCTTCCGAATAGTCCACGCTGTCGCCGAGGGGCATGTAGGCGTAGAGAAAGTCGAGGGCTTCTTTTTCGGTGAATTGATGGTTTTGTTTTGTTTCTTCATTTCCCTTGCAGGCTGAAAACAGCAGGGCGGAGAAAGCGACAATAATTAATAAGGTGTTGCGCATGATGTTTTGTTTTTATTCTTTGACAATGATCCAGTTGCGAAAAAGCGATGCCGATTTTGACGACAGGCTTCCCCTCGTTCTGATAAGGAATCGCGTAGTTTTTCGATTCGATTTGCTCGATAGCCTCTTGCGCCGTTCCGCGCATTTTCAGTTCCATGACGTAAATGGCATCATTCATGAATACAACGACATCGGTTTTGCCTCGTGCCACTTTCACCTGAGTAAAGGTGCGACAGTTGAAAATGGAAAAGACAATGTAGGTAAGCACTTCGTAGTAGGCTTCGTATTTGGTGATGTCGTCCAATTCCTTCTTGCCGAACTCCAAATAGGGGATGGAGGCGAAGAAAGACTGCATGGCTCTCATGGCTCCTTCTATGTCGTGGTGAATCAGGCAGGCGTAGAAACTGCCTGCAAAACCTTGCGCGTTGGCATTGTTGATGCCCATCATCGATGAGAGGAAATTGTCCAAGAAGCCCACTTTCACCTCTGAGTTGGGGAAGTCGAGCGTATAGTTTCTGCTGTAGAAGTCGTAGCCCTTGATGGTAAGGTAGCCGCTTTGGTAGAGCAGGGGCAGGGCAGAGGTCATGGCCTCAGTGGGCACGTCGAACTGGGAGGAAGGCACTTGCAGTTTCTCCAATTCCAAAAGGTTGGTGTTGAAGTGCTTCATCGACTCGAACAGGAAAGAGGGCGTGCCGCTGCCAAACCAGAAATAATCCAACAACTTCGAGCGGAACACGTTCATCAGGCTGAAAGGATTGAAGACATCGGGCGACTTGTTGCTGAAATGATAGCCGTCATAATTCAGTTTCAGCCTGTCAATCATGGCTTCTTTTGAACACCCGCATTCATCAGCCAAAATCTGGATGTCCTCGTCGAAGATGGTCAGAAGTTCGTCCTTGGTGATGCCGCAAAGTGACGCATACATTGGCTCCATCGATATGTTGCTCAAGTTGTTCAAGGTGGAGAAGATGCTCAATTGGCTGAACTTGGTGATGCCAGTGATGAAGACAAATTGCTCGTCGGCATCGCAAGCCTTGACGACTTGGTAGAACTCTTGCATGATGCGGCGTACATCCCCAAGAATGTCAGGCTTGTGCAGATGATCCAGCAATGGCGCGTCGTATTCGTCGAGAATGACTACGGTTTTCGTTCCGGTTTGCCGATGGGCGCGTTGAATCAGTCCCGCAAAGCGCATTCCGGGTGTTCTTTCTTCCTCGACACGGCCGTATATTTCTTCGTATCGGCGCAATTGAAACTCCAAGGCACTGATGATTCCTGCTGCGTCCGTTTGGTTTTTGCATAGGCTGATGTCGAAATGCAACACGGGATGTTGTTTCCAGTCCTTCTCCAACTCGGCGATGGCGAGGCCTTCAAACAGGTCTTTGCGGCCTTGGAAGTAATACTTCAAGGTGCTGCAAAGCAGGCTCTTGCCGAACCTTCGCGGGCGGCTGAGGAAAACGAATTGCGATTCTTTCGTCATTCTGTAAATAAGGTCTGTCTTATCCACATAAATGCGCCCGTCTTGGCGGATGCGTTCAAAATCGGCGATGCCGGCAGTGTAGAGTCTCATGGGTAGCATGATATGAATGTGTTTTTACGCTTGCAAAATTAGAAATTTTCTGACATCCAACTTCCTTTTTTGCCTCTCAATGTAAAAAAGTTGGCTAAAGATAGTAGGCCTACCACCTTTTAGCCAACTTTTTGTCTGGATTGCTTCGTCGTACCTCATCGCAATGACGCGAATCGACAACAAGTCCCGCGTCAATCAAACCATAAACTCCTCCAAAGTGGAGTGCAAGATTTCTTGCAACTCTGCCTTGTGTTCGGGCGTGGTCTGCGTGAACAGGAAGCCCCAAATGCTCATGGCGGGGTTCATAATGTCGCGGGTTTCGAGCACGCCGTGGAAGTGTCGTTTGATGCGCTCGAAGTCGAGGGCGCGGTTGGTGTCGTAGGGCTTGTCCAAAACGACGAAACTGAACACGTCGTTTTCGATGCCGTTCCACATGGTGGCGTAATCGGGGCGGGTGCCTTCAAAATAGGCCTGCACGGGCAATAGGTGGCAGGTGTG
>CACXQO010000359.1 GCA_902769815.1 uncultured Bacteroidia bacterium
GGTGTTCGTCCTGATGATGGCGTTGCAACCGTTTCTTGAGTCGAAAACCGTGTTGCCGCTTTCCACGGTGATTTCTGTCAGTTCGGCGCATCCGCCAAAAGGGTTTGTGCCGATGTAAGTCACCGAAGCGGGAATGTTGATGCTCGTGAGCCCTGTGAACCAAAACGACCAACCACCGATTTCGGTCACCGAACTTGGGATGGTGATGGAAGTCAGGCCGCTGCAACGGTTAAAAGCATCTTCGGCGATAGACACCACGCCATCAGGAATCGTCGAGTTTTTGCAACCGACAATCAATTCGTCATTGTATTTTTTGATGATGGCGTTGCAGTTGTCGCGCGAGTCGAAGTCCTCGTTGGCAGGGTCCACCACAAAGCCCTCAATGCCATCACAACCATAGAAAGGCGTGTAGCCAATCCATTCCACCGATGCGGGAATGGTCACCACGCCAGTGAAGCCGCAATAATCAAAGGCATCGTCGCCGATTTCCTCAAGGGTGTTGGGAAGCACCAATGTGCCTTCAAGTCCTCTGCAATAGCTAAATGCGCTATTATCGATAATGGTGACGGCATAGTTGTTGCCATTATAAACCACATAGTCAGGAATGGTCAGCGTGCCTGTTGCATCGGTGCCATCCACGTGTTCCAAAAGGGTGACTGAAGCACCGCCGTAATTGACTTCATAGATCAAGTCGCCATAAGTGAAGGTTTGGGCGTTCAATTGGGTCAGGCCAAAAGCCAACAAGACCAGCAAAACAACGTGTTTCAAGTAATAATTCATCATAGTTCAAAGGTTTAATGGGTGATACAATGTTTTTCAAAGGGACAAAAATACAAAATCCACGCAAATCGCGCAAAAATATTTACCTTTGCAGCCTGAAAAATACTTTAGATATGATTACCCAAGACCAACTTAAAGACTTATGTAAGAGGATTGATGCCTTGAGGAGGTATCTTTGACGTCGATAGACGTACCATTGAAGCACAGGAATTAGACGAAAAGACCCAAGACCCGCAGTTTTGGGCCGACCCCAAAGCTGCCGAAGCCACAATGAAAAAGGTGCGCGAGGTGAAAGGCTGGCTCAACGGCTACAAGGAAGCCTCTGATGCCTACAACGACCTTGCCGTGCTGTTCGATTTCGCCAAGGAAGGCGAGGCCACCGAGGAGGAAGTGGACGAGCAATACAACGCGGCCATCCAAATTGTGGAGAACTTGGAGTTCAAGAATATGCTTCGCGAGGAAGCCGACCCGATGAGTGCCGTGCTGAAAATCAACGCGGGCGCGGGCGGCACCGAGGCTCAAGACTGGGCGCAGATGCTGATGCGTATGTATATGCGCTACGCCGAAAACCACAAATACAAACTCACCATCTCGAACCTCTTGGAGGCCGACGATGCCGGCATCAAGCAGGTGACGATGAAGATAGAAGGCGATTATGCCTACGGCTACCTGAAAGGCGAAAACGGGGTTCACCGATTGGTGCGCGTCAGCCCTTACAATGCCCAAGGCAAGCGAATGACATCCTTTGCCTCGGTGTTCGTCACTCCGCTCGTTGACGATACGATTGAGATTGTGGTCGAGCAGTCGCGCTTGTCGTGGGACACCTTCCGCAGCGGCGGTGCCGGCGGCCAAAATGTGAACAAGGTGGAGTCAGGAGTGCGTTTGCGCTACCAATACAAAGACCCCTACACGGGCGAGGAAGAGGAAATCCTCATCGAGAACACCGAAACCCGCGACCAGCCCAAGCTCCTACGTCTTCGACGACCGCCGCGTGAAAGACCATCGCACCAACTACCAGACCTCTGATGTCCAAAGCGTTATGGATGGAAATATTGATGCTTTTTTGAAGGCATATTTGATGGAATTTGGAGGCAAAAAAGAATAATATGGGCGCAATTAGTTCTTGATAAAATACTAGAATTCAACAAATTACTAACTTAAACATTAAACAAATGAAAAGATTTATTTTCGCTTTCGTCGCCATAGTATGCTTCGGCTTGTCCACAGCAATGGCACAAAACACCAACGCCAATCCTGCCATCACGCAGTTCGTGACGCAGTATTTCCCCGAGGCCACCATCCAAATGGTGATGCCTGACGAAGACGACATCGACGTTGTTTTGAACGACTACACCAAAATCGAGTTCAAACTCAACAACGAATGGAAAAAAGTGGATTGCGAACATGCCACCAAGTTCATCAGCGTTCCCGTCACCCTCGTTCCCGAGCAAATCACGGCCTACGTGAACGCCAACTTC
This sequence comes from uncultured Bacteroidia bacterium, assembly GCA_902769815.1. GTDB lineage: Bacteria > Bacteroidota > Bacteroidia > Bacteroidales > F082 > Limimorpha. Next base: position 2,259 of record CACXQO010000359.1, read on the forward strand.
CCCAACACCATCATTAAAAAGCTGGAAAAGAAATTCTTCGGCTGGGAAATCGAACTGAGCAACGGGCTCGAAGTCAAGTTCAACAACAATTTCAAAGTGACCAAAGTCGACGACTAACCTAAAATTCAACCAACATGAAAAAGTTATTCATTTACACCCTTTTCTTGGGCATGGTTTTGGCCAACACATCATGCAGCAAAGACAAGCAAAACAACACTATCAACGACTTTGTCAGGACTTATTTCCCTCAAACCGAGGTGCTTGCCAGCATCATGGATGGTTTAGACTATGACGTGACCCTCAAAGACTACACCCAAATTGGGTTTGACGGCAACTTGTTCGGCAAGCTCGAATGGGACGAGGTGGACTGCAAGCACGCCAGCATCTACACCTCTGTGCCTGCCGCATTGGTTCCTCCCCAAATCACAGACTATGTGAGCCGTATTCACGCTGAACAAACCATCGTGAAAATCTCCAAGGACACCCGTGGCTGGGACATTGAGCTGAGCAACGGCATCGAAATTGAATTTGACAAGAAGTACAATGTCGTCGATTTTGACGATTAAGGAGAACCACTTTCACAAGCGGTCTGGAAACTTTCAGGCCGCTTTTTTTGTTTTTTATGGCTTTAAGTAAGCATTGGATTTCACAAAAAACGTAATTTTGCGCCAATTAAAAATACACATCCATGATTACTTTCTTTATCGCTTTGGCCGTCCTCATCCTCGGCTATTTCGTTTACGGTACTCTCGTCGAAAAACTCTTTGGTGCAGACCCACAACGCGCCACGCCAGCCACGACTATGGCCGATGGCGTTGACTATGTTCCAATGAAGCCTTGGCGCATTTTCCTCATCCAATTCCTTAATATTGCGGGCGTTGGGCCTATCATCGGAGCCATTATGGGAGCACAGTTCGGCACGGCATCCTTCCTTTGGATTGTGCTGGGCAGCATCTTCGCTGGTGCCGTCCACGACTATCTTGCGGGTATGATTTCGTTGCGCGACAAAGGCTGCAGTTTGCCCGAAATCCACGGCACCTACTTGGGCAAAGGTGCCAAACAAATCATGCGCGGCTTCACAGTTCTGCTGATGATTCTCGTTGGTGTGGTGTTTGTCAACACGCCCGCCACCTTGCTCAATGCCCACTTCACCCAGGGCTGGAATCCGTATATTTGGATTGGAATCATTTTGGCTTACTACCTGATTGCCACCTTGTTACCCATTGACAAAGTCATCGGAAAGATTTACCCCATTTTCGGCATCCTACTCTTGGGCATGGCCGTGGCCATTTTCATCGCTTTCCTTATCTACAATCCCGAAATCCCCGAATTGTGGAGCGGCTTGCAGAACCGCCATCCCGATGCGGCCAACAACCCCATCTTCCCGATGATGTTCATTTCGATTGCCTGTGGT
>CACXQO010000360.1 GCA_902769815.1 uncultured Bacteroidia bacterium
AGGGTGTTTGTCGGCAATGAGGTAAGTCTTGTCCCATAGCAGGCAACGTTCCGCCAAGGAAGACGTACTCAGCATATTGTGCTCGATTTCGCTTTTTTCAGAGGTGTGTGGAACGGAATGGTCGGCAAACCAACGTAAACCTACCGTGATGAAGGCATAAACGAGGATGATGGATAGGATAAGTTGAGGTCCCTGAGCTCGTCGAAAGGCCGATTTATCTGGATTGCTTCGTTCCTCGCAAATCGAAGATTCGACGTAGTCAATGCGCAAAGCGGCAGTTTGCTTTTTGCAATAACAAATGCGCAACATCATCATTATCCCAAAACAAATGCCAGCCACAATCAAGCCAAGCAGCACCGCCCTCGATTTCAGCAGAATAATGACGATGATAGCGACTGCAAACATAAAGACAGAAAGTCCTTTCAGCAACTTGCTCTCAAAGATGGAAAAGGCCGTAAGTAGGAAGGCGGAAAGCACAAACAGCATGGCTGCCAATAGGTTTTTGTGCCCGTTGATGCCGCTGACGCGATAGAGTTGCTCAAAGCTGAAACTTTCCACGTGAAACAATTGAATGACAGCAAAAAACAGGTACACCGCCAAAATGATGGCAGCACTGACCCAAAGGGCTTTTTGTGTGACATGGCGGTCTGTCGATAACAGGCTGAAAAAGACAATGATAATGAGCGGTGTGAGCAGTTGGGTAGAAAAAGCGAATATCGCTTCAGCGGTGTTGGTTGCCCAAAGGATGGAACAGCCACAAAACAAGGTAAACAACAAATAGATATAGAAAACCGGCGTGTCGGGAATCCTCCAGCGTTTCTTGCCGATAAGGGCGAAAAGAAACAAGATTGCCAGACCTGTTGCAACGGCAACAAATCTGGCAATCAAGAATTTGTCATACAAATCAGGTAGCCAGATGACGCAACTCGCGATGATGCCTATGGCGATGCAAGCAGTGCGTATCGTGTGGCTGTTCATCCTGAAAAATCAATATGTTTCGTACTCTACAACGTTTCCGTAGCGTATGCTATCAGTTTTATATCGGGCGTATGTACGGATGTAATACTTGGTGTTGGCCGACACGTTATAGATGTTGCCATAGAAGTCGTACCATTCACTGCCTGTTGGAGTGGCAGCCGTGATGCAAAAGTCGGATTCAAACTGCGGATATTCGTTGGTTGTGCTATAGCAGAAGCCAACTTGATCGACCACTTCGGGCCTGTTGCAGTGCATACTACCATAGGCTTCGATATAGTGGCCACTCCAGCTGTAGTAGTTGACATAAGTGCTAAGTTCCAACATAAGTGGTACTTCCGGCGTGGTGAAGCTAAAGGTTTCGCCATAGAAATAGTTATCTGTAGAGAAGTTAAAATAATCGCTTCCTTCGTCCCAGACCACAAAAGCACGGTAATAATACGTCGTGTTGGGGCTTAAGCCTTGACAATAGACATGGTAAACGCCATTTTCTTCCTCGAAGCCATATTCATATCCGACGCAGTCCTCAATGGTGAAATCGGGTTGAATGCTAAAGCAAACGCCGACCATAAAATTGGATGCGCCAAAGGGTTCCACCTTGGCACCTGCTCGGAAATACTGTGAAGTGATTTCGGTAGCCTCAATATAGTGGTCACGGGCGAGGCCGAGGGCGCATCGGCACCGAGGGTGGTGAAGGTTTTTTCGTCGCCGTAGCAGTATTCCGTGCCGTATTTCGCGTAGCCGCGCACGTGGTAAACCGTGTTGGGTTCCAAGTTGGACAATAGGCAGGTGTAAGGCTGAGAGCATTTGTGGCTTTTCATGACGTTGTTCTCGACGGTGGGTTTTTCCGTAAGGCTCCAGCAAACGCCAATCTCTATCAGCAGACCGGCGTCGTCGGCAGTGACTTCCGCTCCGCAAGAGGCAGTTCTGCCCGTGATGAAAGTCGGGTCGGCAGTGGTGACGGTCAAGTTGGCCAACGGGTCATCAACGGGCTTGCAGGCGGCCATAGCCAACATCACAACCGCTGCTATCAAAGTGAGGAAATTTGTCTTTTTCATATCAGTAAGGCTTTAATATTCAAAATAAAGGACTTGTTTGTCGTCAATGTCGTCGCTTTCGTACATGGTCTGCAAAACGGGGTATTTGTCGCTGCCGTATTGGTAGGCATAGCAAATGGTGTCGGTGTAGTCGTTGTCTTCTGTCAAGATGATGCGGGTTACGTTGTTTTTGGTGAAGCCTGTGTGCCCAGAAGTGAAGTTGATCAAATAGTCTTCAAGGCCGCCCATGAAACCGTACCACGGGCAGTTTTTGTCGTCGTATTGCAGTTGGAAGTCCATGTATTCGCCGTCGCCGGTACAGACGATTTTGCTGATGTTGTTGTCCGTCCAAGTCAGCAGAAGGGCGATGGTGAAGGTTTCTTGTTCTCCTCGTTGGTTGGCCAACCTTTGTTCGCATTGGGCCACGCTTTTGCAAACATTAGGAGGCAGCAGGTGTGAAAGGGGATTCAGATGCAGCGTGGCACCGTCTTTTTTAAGGTCGTCGTAGAATGTTCCCATCATCTTGCTGATTTTGTCGCCGTCGTAACTAATCGCCCAAGTGCAGGCAATGGCGTTGCGATAGAAAACGGTGGCCGTTTTCAGGTGGTTGCCGTCGTATTCGTAGGTGATGTACTCGGAGTTCGTGTAGTTGTCCACGCGAGTGACGCGGTTGTTGTTGTCGTAGGTGAAGTTTTCCACCCAAGTGTCTGCCTTGAAGTCGAAGTCCGAGTAATGCGTGATGGAGTTGAGTTTGTCGCCGTTCCATTCCCAATGTTGGAAGGGCTTTTTTTCCGTGTCGCTCCACGAATAATAAATCTGCTGGATTTTCTTCTTAGGCGCATAAACGCCGGTTTTGTCTTTGTGGCACGAAGTGAAGGCGACTGCCAGCATCAGCCCCAACACAATGCCCATTGTTTTGAATGTTCTCATAACTTACTTTTTTGTTACTTTAAGGTTTGTGCTGCAAAAATAACGGATTTCCCAAGATAAAAGTATGCCAAAAAGCCCATTACAAACTTTTTGGCAAAAATTCTAACCTAAAATATTGATAATAAGGAAAGTAATAAAATCCTATTACAAACTTTTTTTCCTCGTTTTTGGTCCTGCGAAGCCATGATTACGGCTCGTTTTCGACGATTTCCACCTTCTTGTTCCGCCTGAACCACTCCGTGATGTCCTTCACGCGCCCGTCAGCCAAGCGTTTCATCATGCGCTGGTTGGTGGTTGCGCTGTCCAATGCCCCCAACTCGGCTACATAACGGCCTAACTTGATGTAATCGAAATGGTCGGTTTGTATGTTTTGCGGCAAATCGTTTTTGCCGGAATACCATGCGGCTTTCAGACCTTTATGGCTGTTTTTCAGCCGTTTGGCTAAGTCAGCCACAGCACTCGGCTCGTTGTCGCCACCCATGAAACATACGCAGGTGATGCCCGATTCATACTGCTTGATAAGTCGGTCCAATTCGCTCTCGTCCAGCACCTTCCCTACGTTCTCCCACAAATACTTGCTGTGGCAACCCGGGCATTGGTTGGGACAGTTTGAAATGTTGATGGCAAGCGTCACCTCTTCAGGAACTTCCTGAAAGACAATATCATAGTTGGCGTATTTCAGCATCTTTCCATCTCCATTTTTCCATAGTGACGGCGGGCGGCTTC
>CACXQO010000361.1 GCA_902769815.1 uncultured Bacteroidia bacterium
ACCCGCGCCCACTTCCAAGGCATCGAAGTCGTGATTGACGACATCAACAAGTTTGAAGCAAACGAAGAATATTTCGGCGTTATCATCCAATGCCCCAACCAGTTCGGTGAAATCGTCGACAACCGCGCCAAGGTTGCCGAATGGAAAGCCAAAGGTATGCAAGTGGCCGTGGCCGCCGACCTGCTCAGCCTCACCCTCATCACGCCTCCCGGCGAATGGGGTGCCGACGTGGTTCTTGGTTCCAACCAGCGTTTTGGCCTGCCGATGGGATTCGGCGGTCCTCACGCCGGTTATTTCGCCACCACCGAAGCCTACAAGCGCGAAATGCCCGGACGTATCATCGGCATCAGCGTGGATGCCCTCGGCAATCCCGCTTTCCGCTTGGCCCTGCAAACCCGCGAGCAGCACATCAAGCGCGAAAAAGCCACGTCGAACATCTGCACGGCACAGGCTTTGCTGGCCATCATGTCAGGCTTCTACGCCCTTTATCATGGCCCCGAGGGTTTGATTGAAATCGCACACCATATTAATTGCCTTGCCGGAAAACTCACTTCAGAGTTGGCCAAACTCGGCGTGAAGCAACTCAACAAGCACTTCTTCGACACGCTGTTGTTCGAAATGCCTGAAGGCGTTTGCACCTGCAAGGTGAAAGAAGCCGCCGAGAAACACGGCATGAACTTCCGCATCATCGACAAGCAACACTTTGGCATCAGCCTCGACGAAACCACTGCCCGCGAAGACATCAACGAGATTGGCATTGTCGTCGCCGAAGCCCTTGGCAAGGAGCATGAGGAACTCGTTTGCGACCCGAACTGCCAGAAGTTCAGCGGCATCCAACCCGAAATGCAGCGCACCTCCAAGTTCATGCAAGCCCCGATGTTCTTCAAGTATCGCAGCGAGACCGATATGATGCGTTACATGAAGAAACTCGAAAACCGCGACCTCAGCCTCAACCGCTGCATGATTCCGTTGGGTTCTTGCACGATGAAACTGAACCCCGCCACCTCGATGTACGCCCTCAGCTGGCCTGAGTTCGGCAACATCCACCCCTTCGTCCCCGCCGACCAAGTGGAAGGCTACCTCGAACTCATCGCTGAGATGGAGAAAGACCTCTGCGAAATCACGGGCTTCAAGGGTATGAGCTTTATGCCCAATTCGGGTGCCAGCGGCGAGTATGCCGGATTGCTCACCATCCGTCGTTACCAAGAGGCCAACGGCCAAGGTCACCGCAACATCTGCCTGATTCCTGCTTCGGCCCACGGCACCAACCCCGCTTCGGCTGCTATGGCTGGAATGCAAGTGGTGGTGGTGAAATGCGACGAAAACGGCAACATCGACCTCGAAGACGCCAAGGCCAAGGCCGAGCAATACAAGGACAGCCTGTCGGCCTTCATGGTCACCTATCCTTCCACCCACGGCATCTATGAGGACGGCATCCGCACCCTCGTTAAGCTCGTTCACGACAACGGCGGCCAAGTCTATATGGACGGCGCCAACATGAACGCCCAAGTCGGTCTGACCAGTCCCGGATACATTGGTGCCGATGTCTGCCACCTCAACCTGCACAAGACCTTTGCCATCCCGCACGGCGGTGGCGGTCCTGGCGTAGGTCCCATCGGCGTGGCCGAGCACCTGAAGCCCTATCTGCCTTCGCACATCCTGTTCCACTGCGGCGGCGAAAAGCAGGAAGGCGCAGTTTCTGCCGCTCCGTTTGGCAGTGCCCAAATCCTCACCATCACCTACTGCTACATCAAGATGTTGGGTGGTGAAGGCCTGAAGAAAGCCACTATGGGTGCCATCATGAATGCCAACTACCTGAAAGAGAGACTGAAGGACTACTACCCGATCCTGTATACCGGCAACCACGGCCATGTGGCCCACGAGATGATTCTCGACATCAACGGCATCAACAAGACTGTTGGTGTGGCCGCCATCGACATCGCCAAGCGTTTGATGGACTTCGGCTTCCACGCTCCTACCGTGGCCTTCCCCGTACACGAGACCCTGATGGTGGAACCCACTGAAAGCGAGCCTATCGCCGAGCTCGACCGCTTCGTCGAGGCCATGATCCAGATCCGCAAGGAAATCAAGGACATCGAGGACGGCAAGGCTGAGAAGGGCAACAACATCATCAGCCACGCCGCATCGACGATGCCTACGGCGACAGGAATCTGGTTTGCAAGTTCTCTGCTGAATAATTGGGTTCACGCAGAAATCGCTGAACTTTGGGAAATAAAAAGAGGGTGTGTCAAAACTGTCACATCCTCTTTTTTTATGTCTCGTATGTTCGGTTGTGAGCCATCGAGAGGTTCATGCCGCGTTTTTTTCATTTATGGGCAGATGCCTCCCATGAAGCCGAAAAGAGGCCGTATGGTTGGCCGTTATGGTCCTTGCGGAGGCCTTGCCCTTGTGGCACCCCC
>CACXQO010000362.1 GCA_902769815.1 uncultured Bacteroidia bacterium
TGAAATTCGTAGTATTCGTGTAATTCGTAGTTAAACATTGTAATCAAGTATGAATAAAGTAGTAGAAAAAAAGTATTTGTTGGCCTTCGTGCTGGTGACCTGCTGTTTTGCCTTGTGGGGCTTCGCCAACGACATCACCAACCCCATGGTGAAGGCTTTCTCCAAGATTTTCCGCATGAGCGTCACTGACGGTGCCTTGGTGCAGTTGGCCTTCTATGGCGGTTATTTCTGCATGGCAATGCCCGCCGCGCTGTTTGTGCGAAAATACTCGTTCAAGGCTGGTTTGCTCATGGGCCTCGGTCTTTACGCCATTGGCGCGTTGATGTTCATTCCCGCTAAAGCGACAGGCAACTATTACCCCTTCCTTATCGCCTATTTCGTGCTGACTTGCGGCCTCTCTTTCCTTGAAACGACGGCCAATCCCTACATCCTCTCAATGGGTAGCAAAGACACCGCCACACGCCGCCTCAACCTCGCCCAAGCCTTCAATCCCATTGGCTCATTGGCGGGCATGTTTGTGGCGATGAAGTTCATCCAAGCCAAACTCAATCCGTTGAGCACCGAGGAACGCGCCTTGCTCAACGAAGACCAATTTGAGGCCATCAAAAGTGCCGACCTCGCCGTGTTGAGTCGTCCGTATGTCATCATCGGGGCTGTGTTGGTGGTCTTTTTTGTGGTTATTTTGCTGTTGGTGAAAACCCAAGCCAAAACCGAGGAAACTAACGACCAGAAATTTGGCCCAACGGTGCGCCGACTTTGGCAAAACAAGCCTTACCGCTATGGCGTGGTTGCCCAGTTTTTTTATGTCGGGGTGCAGATCATGTGCTGGACCTTCATCATCCAATACGGTACGCGCGTCTTTATGAATGAAGGCATGACGGAGCAAGCCGCCGAGGTGCTTTCGCAACGCTACAACATCGTGGCGATGGCCATCTTCTGCTTCAGTCGTTTCATCTGCACTTTCTTGCTGAAATACATTAGTCCGTCCAAGTTGCTGACTTATTTGGGCCTTGCGGGAGCGGTGCTCGTTTTGGGTGTCATCTTCATTGACGGTCGCGCTGGAATGGTTTGTCTTGTGGCGGTTTCGGCCTGCATGAGCCTGATGTTCCCAACCATTTACGGCATTGCCCTGACCGACACGGGCGATGATGCTAAATTGGGCGCGGCAGGCTTGATTATGGCCATTTTGGGTGGCTCTGTTTTGCCGCCTTTGCAAGCCCGCATCATTGATGGCGACGGGCTTTTCGGCATTTCTTCGGTGAATTTGAGTTTCGTTTTGCCGTTGGTTTGCTTCGTCGTCATCGTACTCTATGGAAAATTCATTACAAAACACGATAATTAATCTCAATTCATTACAAAACACGATAATTAATCTCACGCAGAATCCGCAGAAATCGCAGAAACGCAAACTAATCGACCGGCTGGCTTCCCATAATTCTGCGAGTTCTGCGTGAAAAAAATATCTCATTATGAAACGTTATTGCCAAACCCTTGAACTCGTCAACGACCCTGAACTCATCGAGAAATACTGTGAACTCCATGCCCATGTGTGGCCTGAAATCATCGAAGGACAAAGAGCCGTCGGCATCCTTGATATGCAGATTTATCGTTTTGAAAATCATGTCTTTATGATATGCGATACGGTCGATGATTTCGATTGGGAAAAAGATATGGCTCGACTTGCCAAACTGCCTCGTCAGGCCGAGTGGGAAGCCCATGTTGCGCAGTGCCAAGGAGCTGACCCCAACCTGCCTTCGACGGGCAAGTGGAAATTAATGGAAAAAATATTTTGACAAGTAAGCAAAAAAAGTAGTATTTTTGGCGGTTTAATGTAAAACACAGGCCTATGTATAAATTGATTACTCAATTCTGCAATTTCATATTCGGAAAGCACAAGAACAACACCTTACCTCGCGTTTGGATTTTGGCGGTGGATATGCTTATCGTTATAATTGCCTATATTGGGGCACTCTTGATGCTTTATTTTCAAGACATTAAGGCATCGGGGTTCGATTGGAGCCGCATTTGGATTGTGCCGATTGCCTATCTTGTCGCTTTCCTCATCTCCCGAACTTATGACGGAATGTTGCGCTATTCGGGCTTCAACGACATCCGAAAACTCTTCTCCGCCTGCACATTCACAATGGCCTTTTTGATCATCACCAAATTGATTTTCACCCATGTTTCACCAAGATGGGCCGCAGAACTTTATCCCCGCTATGTGACCATTGTGTACCATTATCTCATCACTTTGGTGATAATGATTCTCATGCGCTTCACTATCAGGCGTTTGTATAACGAAGTCTACAAAAACGCGGGCGACAAAATGAACGTCCTCGTGTATGGCGCGGGCGATGGTGGCACGATGCTTTTGAAAACTTTGAGCCAAGATACTAACTCCAAATTCAAAATCAAGGCTTTTGTTGACGACGACCCCAAACGCGCCAAGTCGCAAATCAACACTATCAAAGTGTATTCGCCTGAAAAGGCCTTGACACCCGAATTCATTGAGAAATACAGTATTGATGTGATGATTGTGGCCATCCCCAGCCTTAGCGAAGAACGCAAGAAGGAAATCATCGAAAAAGGACTGGCACTCAACCTAGTAGTGAAATCCATCCCTTCTTTCGACAAATGGGTGGACGGCAAAATTTCGACCAACCAAATCCAAGACATCAAGATTGAGGATCTGCTGGGACGCAAGCCTATCCAACTCAGCAACCAAAACGTGAGCCGGGAAATCATGGGCAAGGTGGTGCTTGTGACGGGTGCGGCAGGCTCCATCGGAAGCGAGATTTGCCGTCAGGTGATGCACTATAGTCCGGCCAAACTCATCATGCTCGACCAAGCCGAGTCGCCGATGTACGACTTCCAGTTTGAGATGAACAATACGCCCGATTTCAAGTTGATGCGCGACAAGATGGCCTTCGTCATCACCAACGTGAAAGACCCCGTGCGCATGAGGGAGGTTTTTGAGGAATTTCGCCCGCAAATCGTGTATCACGCCGCAGCCTACAAGCATGTGCCGTTTATGGAAGAAAACGCTTATGAGGCCGTGTTTGTCAATGTGTTCGGCACCAAACTCGTGGCCGACCTTGCCGTGGAATTTGGCGCAGAGAAGTTCGTGATGATTTCTACCGACAAGGCCGTCAACCCAACCAATGTGATGGGTGCCACCAAGCGCATCGCGGAGATTTACACGCAAAGCCGCAAGTGCAACACCAAGTTCATCACCACACGCTTCGGTAATGTGTTGGGCAGCAATGGTTCCGTTGTGCCATTGTTCCGCAAGCAGATCGCCCAAGGCGGCCCAATTACCGTGACCGACCGCCGCATCACGCGCTTCTTTATGACGATTCCCGAAGCCTGCAGCCTTGTGCTTGAGGCTGGTTCCATCGGCGAAGGCGGCGACAT
>CACXQO010000363.1 GCA_902769815.1 uncultured Bacteroidia bacterium
GAACGGGCCTTTGGAGTGTCGCTTCGTGAGGTTCGATATTTTTGAAGGGTCGTTGAAGGACAAGAAGGCTCGCGAGGCAGAGGAACAAGCATGATTAGGATTCGCTTTGCGTCACTGCGGGGCACGAAACAGTCCAAAACAATTATTTTTGGCTATAGAGGCACATTTTTGTGGCTTCATAGCCAAAAATAATTTCAAAACAAGTCTTCCAAAGTCACTTCTTGTTGAACATAATTTATTGAATACTTGTTATTTACAAGACCATTGGAAGTAATCATCGCAAAAAAACAAGGTCTTCCATTTAAAGTGCTTTTGAACCTCGTTCAAAGCTGCAAATGAGCAAAACACAACCGCTCAAAGGCCAATCCGCACCATGTGGTGCAGGTGTTGGTGGTCAGCAAATGCATCCAAGTTTCATGGTCGGAATAAGTGCCGTTTTTCAGGAATTGGAAATAAAACAAGGTGAAGCAGTCCGAGAGTTGATAAAGGTACAGCACCTCGCCTATGGTCTTGTATTTCCGAATGAAACCGCATTGTTCGAGAGCGAGGAGTTTTCGCGTCAGACCGCCGCCATTGCTCAGTTTAGTACCTTTAACGATTTCGTCGCGCGTAAATCCCGACTTTTTCTTCGACAGTGTTTCAACAATGTGCACATAATCCTCTGGCTGCAATGGTATAATTTTTTCTTCATATAGCCAAGCAAGGATTATTTTGGCTAAATGAGCGATTTTTTATAAGCCTATAGCCAAAAATAAACAGAAACATCTTTTTATATCAAAACTCCAGTTGGGGTTTTCGGAAGATTTATTACTTTTGCAGTCATGGAACAGATAATGACCTTATATCACGGCAGCAATGTCAAAGTAGAAAAGCCCGAAATACTTGTTATGGGATTCTACAAAGACTTCGGATATGGTTTCTATTGCACAAGTTTCGAGAAACAGGCCCAAAAATGGGCACTTACAAAACGAGGCAATAACATTGTGTCGATATATAGTTTTCAAAAAGACGAGTCCTTGAAAACACTTTCATTCTATGAAATGACCGAAGAATGGCTCGATTTTGTCATCAACTGTCGCCGTGGCATTAAACATGACCATGATATCGTGGAAGGCCCGATGGCTGACGACCAAATTTGGGACTATGTGGAGGATTTAATGGAAGGTGCCATCACGAGAGAGGCTTTCTGGGTATTGGCCAAATTCAAACATCCAACACATCAAATCGTGTTTTGTACTACAAAAGCCTTGAAAACCATTACTTTTGAAAGGAGTTACGAACTATGACAAATGTGTTTTTCCCTGAAGACAAAGTCACTACCGACGACCTCTATTTCGTCTGCTATATGATTGAACGCATTGCCCGCCAATTGAAACAACCCAACAAATATGTGGCCAACGCAATGGGACATGACGAACTGGCCAAAAAACTGTCGCTGGCTGATGTGTTGCATTCCGAAAACCCTTTGGCCGTGGCCGCTGACTGGATTGACGAATACCAATTGAAATCTGGTCATTATGATGTTGAAGCCGTCAATCCTGAGTTGTGCAACAATATCCCGACCGCTACCCAAATGGGGAAAGTTTATAAACGACTCATTATTAATACATTACAAAATGGCGAAGATTTTGCCGATGGCATCCTTCGCGTGTATAACAATCCAATTTGCGAAGTCATTGACAACTACAATAGCAGTGCCTATTACGAGCCTTCACCCTATATTGCTCGAAGCTATTACGCTGGAACTTTCTGAATATCATACTTATCGCTTATTAAACTGATTCATCGTCCTATCCGGCCCTTGGGTGACGAAACTCTTGATGATTTCGACGGCTTCGTCGGCTTTTTGGTCAACGATAGGTTCTTCTGAAGGTTTCCATTTGCCCAAAACGAAATCAATTTGGCGGCCTCGCGGGAAGTCGTCGCCAAGGCCGAAACGCAGGCGACAGAACACGTTGGTGCCAAGTTTTTCGATAATGTCGGTAAGGCCGTTGTGACCACCGTCGGCACCCTGTTTGCGGAGGCGCAATGTACCTAAAGGCAAGGCAATATCGTCGTTGACGACTAACAAGTTCTCAATCGGAATTTTCTCATAATCAAGCCAATACTTCACTGCACGCCCACTTGCGTTCATA
>CACXQO010000364.1 GCA_902769815.1 uncultured Bacteroidia bacterium
CATGTCGACAGCCAAATCCACGAAGTTATCTTCCTCGGTAAAAGCAAGATAAGCACCATCGCGATAGAGCATTGCCCCCAATAAAGTGTCGTCTTCGGGATAAGTCCACGACAAACGGACGGCATCGTTTTGCACCGTCCAATTCAAACCGTTGGTACTGCCATGAAAATCGGAGCAAGGTCGGTAAGTCCAATCGTAAGAAAACCAGACGCAAGTGTCTGAAAGATAGACTGGTCGGGCCTGAATACAATAGGTTTCGCCTGCTGTCAGGCCATTTACATCGATTTGGTAACCTGAAGCCAGACTGGTGCCTATGGGAACACTATCAAGCATTAGTTCAACAAATTGTAAATCACGGTTTTGCGATTCAGAAAACTGCCATATTGCCCAACCCGTGGACGAAACATAAAGGCTATCAATGCCCATAATCAACTCCTGCAACTCAATCTCGATTTGGGTGGGTTCCCAAACGGAAATCGGAGCATCCGAAACATAGTCCACAAAGCCCTCAAGATGGACGCGGAGGTCGTATGAATCTCGATAAACGTCATTCATCGTCACCCGCCCGTTGGCATCCAACGTGGCTTGGTAAGTCAGCCCTTGCCCTTCGTGCGACATCAGCAGCACATGGGCACCCGAAGGCACCACCCCAACATTAGTCATAGCATTGATTTCCAATGTGGTAGCCATGTCTTTGTCAAGGTATTCCGACCATATTGTATCCGAGGCAAAACGGTTGCCTTCGTAAAAACAAGCCACGCCCCATTGGTAGCGACCCCACGACAAGCCGCGCCAATTCGTTTCCATGAAAACGGTGTCGGTCAAATGCGAAGCCAACATCACCGGCTCTTCCTCAAAACGGCGGCGGAACAGGTCAAAATATTGGAATGATCGGGCGTTGTACTTCAGTAAAGCACTGTCTTCCAAATAGAAATGGATGGCATCGACATAAAAGCCGTCGTCGCCCACATTCGTTGAGGCATCCTTCGCGTATGTCCAGCGGAACAGATGCTCGCCCGCCGTGATGTCAAAACGATGCTCCGTCCATTCCTCTTCACCCGAACATTCCAGCAATTTCGCGCCATCCAAATAAAAACGCCCCACATCCCACGGCGATTCCGAGGAAATCTTGCTAAAGAAAGCCATCTGCCCCGCCAAAGGCACATACACCGAAACTTCAATCTCCGAAAGGCCGTTGTCAATGCCCTCGCAAGTCGATTTCATGCAATACAGGCCCTCGTATGCATGAATTGAATCGATGGCCCAAGAGTGTTCGGAAACCAAATTGTTCCAATTGAATCGACTGAAATCACCCGTCTCGAAATCCTCATACAACAGCGGCTCGTGCATCGACCAACTGACGCGCACCAAATCGCTGTAGTAGTTGCGTGCTGCCACATAACGCACTGGATGCCAAATCTCTAACAAGATAAAATCGAAATCTGCCAAGGATTGTCCCTCCTCGACCATCAACGAATCCGAAAGACTTGCAGTTTGATAGCCTTCGGCAGCGGCGCAAACCCAATAAACGCCCGCTTCCAATTCGCCTTCATAACGGCCTATGGAGTCTGTAACAAACTGAAAAACAAGGGTATCACCTTCCAAACCATAGCCTGAAAAGGAAATTTCCGCACCTTCAATCGGGGTGAGGCCGTCTTGCTCATACACACTGCCTTCAATGGTTGCTTGAGCGAAAATCGAGGAAACCAACCACAACATGAAGGCAAAAAATGCAAGCAACTTCTTCATAACCAATCCTTTCATTGTTTCACAAACTTTGCCATCACAATCCCTGACGAACTTTCAACACGAATGAAATAAATGCCCGAAGGCAAATCGGGCAATGTGAGAGTCAATTCGCCCAAAAGGTTTGTAACAGCCTTGTTTTCAGCCAATAAGGTCAATCCTAAACTGTTTTGGATGGAAATTTGAACGTTTGTATTGGCTTTCAAGCCGCTGATGGTAATTCTGTCCTCAGCAGGGTTCGGAAATACACTCAATTCCATCTCGTCAACAATCGATGGATGTGGTCGCATCATCACCCTACCATCTTGATTGACAAAAAGATGCAAATCACTAATAGTAGGTTGTTCGGGTGATAAAGTGATTTCTTCGCACATGCCGCGACCGTAT
>CACXQO010000365.1 GCA_902769815.1 uncultured Bacteroidia bacterium
CCCTTGCGTGAGCGCGGGTGACCGCCAGAGGCACGACCTTCACCACCGCCCATCGGGTGGTCGACCGGGTTCATGACAACGCCACGGTTGTGGGGACGACGACCGAGCCAACGGCTGCGGCCAGCCTTACCTGACTTCTCAAGGTTGTGGTCGGCGTTGCTGACGCTGCCGATGGTAGCCTTGCAAGCTTGGAGAATCATACGGGTTTCGCCAGAGGGCATACGCAGGATGGCGTACTTGCCGTCGCGGCTCATCAGCTGGGCATAGCTGCCGGCGCTGCGGGCCATCTTGGCACCTTGGCCGGGGCGAAGCTCGATGTTGTGGATAATCGTACCGAAGGGAATCTCGCTCAGGTAGAGGGTGTTGCCCACGTTGGGCTGGATGCCCTTGCCGGAGAGGATTTCCTGACCGACCTGCAAGCCTGCGGGAGCGATGATGTAGCGCTTCTCGCCGTCCTTGTAGAACACGAGGGCGATGCGGGCGGTACGGTTCGGGTCGTATTCAATGGTCTTCACAACGCCCGGAATACCATCCTTGTCGCGCTTGAAGTCAATGATTCTGTACATTCTCTTATGGCCACCGCCACGATAGCGGACGGTCATTTCACCGCTGGAATTACGACCACCCGTGCTCTTCTTGGGTCTCAGTAACGACTTCTCGGGTTTGTCGGTCGTGATTTCGTCAAACGCGCTAATAACTTTGAAGCGCTGACCTGGTGTAGTTGGTTTATATTTCTTTAATGCCATGATCAGATATTGCTATAAAAGTCAATTGTATCACCTTCTCTCAATGTCACGATAGCTTTCTTGAAAGCAGCCCTTCTGCCGGAAACAACACCGGATTTGGTATAGCGTGACTTCAATTTTCCATCGTAGTTCATCGTGTTGACGGCAACGACCTTCACATCGTAGAGCTTTTCGATAGCGTCCTTGATTTGGTACTTGTTGCTGTTCTTGTCGACGATGAATGCGAACCTGTTCAGCTTCTCGCTGATAGCGGTCATTTTTTCAGTAATGACGGGTTTCTTTATGATAATCATCTCTTGTGCAATTTAAGGGTTAAATCTCTCTGTTCAACACTTCCACGATAGGCTGGAGGGCACTCTCGGTGAGGAAGATGTTCTTGGCCTTCAGAATATCATAAGTGTTCAGGTTGCGAGCCAGCATGATTTCGGTGCGTTGGATGTTCCTTGCGGAAAGCACCACGTTCTTCTGAGGCTCGGCAAACACGAAGAGGTTGCGGTTGCCGTTCACCTTGAAGGAGTCCAGCACCTTCACCATCTGCTTGGTCTTGATGGCTTCGAAGTTGAAGTCCTCGACAATGCGGATGGCACCGTCAGTAATCTTGCTCGACAGGGCCGACTTACGAGCCAGCACCTTGACTTTCTTGTTCAGCTTGAAGCTGTAGTCGCGCGGCTTGGGGCCAAACACGCGGGCACCGCCTCTCAGCAGGGGTGAATTGATGTCGCCACGGCGCGCACCGCCCGTGCCCTTCTGACGGAAGAGCTTGCGGGTGCTGCCTGCGATTTCGCTGCGTTCCTTCGACTTGTGAGTGCCTTGGCGTTGGTCGGCAAGGTATTGTCTCACTGCCAGATACATGACATGCTCGTTAGGCTCGATGGCGTAAATGTCGTCATTCAGTTGAACCTTGCGGCCGGTATCTTCGCCTTTGATGTTATAAATTGTTAACTCCATCTCTCAATCATTAAATATCCGTTATTATGGCCCGGAACGGCGCCTTTCACCACTAACAAATTCTTCTCGGGAACGACCTTCACAATCATGAGGTTCGTCACCTTCACTTTATGGTTGCCCATCTGGCCAGCCATACGCAATCCCTTGAACACTCTCGAAGGATAAGCGCAAGCGCCGATGGAACCCGGTTTTCTCAAACGGTTGTGCTGACCGTGAGTTGCTTGACCTACGCCATTGAAATGATGGCGCTTCACTACGCCTTGGAAGCCTTTACCTTTGCTGATGCCGCTGACATCAACAAACTCGCCTTCCATGAACACATCGACGGTGAGCGTTTCGCCCAATTGTTTTCTGTGGCCTTCTTCGAAACGCGAGAACTCGCGCACCAGTTTCTTGGGGGTCGTGCCGGCCTTGGCAAAGTGACCTTGCTCGGCCTTCTGCCTCGATGACAGTGACGGGAACCATCTTTCCGGCCTCGTCATAGATGTGGGTCATACCAATCTTTTTTCCTAGTAATCCTGACATGCTACTTTAGCTTTTTAATTTGTTGTACTAGATAGGTTTAATTACAATTTGATTTCTACTTCCACACCACTGGGGAGCTCCAGCTTCATCAGTGCGTCAATCGTCTGCGAAGTCGAGTTGTAGATGTCGAGCAAACGCTTGTAGGTCGAAAGCTCGAACTGCTCTCTCGATTTCTTGTGGACGAAGGTTGAGCGCAATACGGTGTAGATCTTCTTGTTAGTCGGCAACGGAATAGGACCGCTGACAACTGCTCCGGTCGCTTTGATGGTTTTTACGATCTTCTCGGCTGACTTGTCAACCAAGTTGTGGTCGTGCGACTTCAGTTTAATTCTAATTCTCTGGCTCACAATAATTATTTTTATTGAATTGTTTGCTTAAATGAATAATAGTCCTTTTGCCTTCTTGATCACCACTTCGGCAATGGCTTCGGGGACGGGGGCATAGTGGCTCAACTCCATGTTGAAGTTGGCGCGGCCCGACGACAGCGAGCGCAACTGGGTGATGTAACCGAACATCTCGGCCAGCGGCACGTCTGCCTTAATCGTCTGGAAACCAATGTCGGCAATGACTTCGCGCAATATTGATCTCTTTTTGTTCAAATCGCCCGTGACGTCACCAATGTATTCGTCGGGGCAATGTATTTCAACTCTCATGATAGGTTCCATCAACACGGCACCAGCTTTGAGGCCTGCTTCCTTGAAGGCGATGTGCGCTGCGCTCTCGAATGAAAGTGCGTCGCTATCCACCGGATGGAACGAACCGTCGGTAAGCGTAACCTTGAGGTTCTCGACCGGGAAGCCTGCCAACACGCCGTTGGACAAGGCACCCTTGAAGCCTCTCTCGGTGGCTTGGATATACTCGGCAGTGAGGACACCACCCTTCACTTCGTTGACAAACTGCAGTCCCTGCACGCCGTCGTCGGCCGGACCCATAGTGAACTCGATATCGGCAAACTTTCCCTTGCCACCGGTCTGTTTTTTATAGACTT
The DNA here is from genome assembly GCA_902769815.1 of uncultured Bacteroidia bacterium. Lineage (GTDB taxonomy): Bacteria > Bacteroidota > Bacteroidia > Bacteroidales > F082 > Limimorpha. The sequence continues at coordinate 3,208 of CACXQO010000365.1, forward strand.
CACGATGCTGAATTGTTTGAGTAAAGGCTTCCTTG
>CACXQO010000366.1 GCA_902769815.1 uncultured Bacteroidia bacterium
TAGCGAAATCGAGTTCAAGGAACGTCTCGTTAGCATCAACCGCGTCACCAAGGTGACCAAAGGTGGTCGTACTTTCACTTTCGCAGCACTGGTTGTCGTTGGCAATGAGAATGGCGTGGTCGGTTACGGCCTCGGCAAAGCCAAGGAAGCCACTGCCGCCATCCAGAAGGGCGTCGACGACGCCAAGAAGAACCTCGTCAAGGTTCCCGTCCTGAACGGCACGCTGCCTCACGAGCAGTACGGCAAGTACAGCGGCGCTTACGTCTTCATCCAACCCGCCACTCCCGGTACCGGTGTCATCGCCGGCGGCGCCATGCGTGCCGTTCTTGAGAGCGTTGGCGTGAAGAACGTGTTGGCCAAGTCGAAAGGCTCGTCCAACCCTCACTCTGTGGTGAAAGCCACTTTCGATGCACTGACCAGAATGCGCGACGCCTACACCGTCGCCCAGTTGAGAGGTGTGGATTTGGATACTGTGTTTAACGGATAAAACTTTTGAAAGATGAAGAAAGTTAGAATCACCCAAGTCAGAAGTGGTATCGGAAGACCACAAGATCAAAAGGACACTTTGAGGTCACTCAAACTGAGAAAGATGCACCAGTCGGTGGAGGTCGACATGGACGACCCGCACATGGCTGGTATGGTGAAAAAGATTGCCCATCTTCTCAAGATCGAAGAAATCTAATTGTTGAACTTATCAAATCTACAGTATCATGGATTTAAGCAATCTCAAACCAGCAAAAGGTTCTACAAAGGAAAAGAAAAGATTAGGCCGAGGCCAAGGCTCAGGAAGAGGCGGCACGTCAACGCGCGGCCATAAGGGCGCTCAAGCCCGCTCCGGCGCAAAGCGTAAGATTGGCTTCCAAGGCGGTCAGATGCCTCTCGCCCGTTTGGTTCCTAAGTTCGGTTTCAAGAACATGAACCGTGTTGAGTATACCCCTGTCAACCTCGTAACTCTTGTCGAAAACCGCGTCACCCACAAGAAGGAACTCGTCAAGATCCTTGGCAGGGGTGAATTGACTGCAAAAGTGGAAGTTAGGGCTCACGCTTTTTCCGCAAAGGCTAAGGAGATGATCGAAGCCGCTGGCGGAACCTGCGAAAAATACGAAACGAAATGAACAGACTGATTGAAACCATAAGGAATATCTTCAAGATTGAGGAGTTGCGCCAGCGCATTCTCTACACCATCCTCATCATCTTGATCTATCGCTTTGGCTCGTTCGTTGTCATTCCCGGCGTCGACCCGAACCAGTTGTCGAACCTGCAACAAAGCAGTGAAGGCGGCTTGCTCGGACTGTTGAACATGTTCTCGGGCGGTGCTTTCGGCAACGCTTCGGTCTTCGCTCTTGGTATCATGCCTTACATCACCGCATCCATCATCATCCAACTGCTTGGCATGGCAGTGCCTTACTTCCAGCGCTTGCAGAAGGAAGGTGAAAGCGGACGTAAGAAGCTGAACCAAATCATGCGCTACCTCACCGTATTCATCGTCATCATCCAGGCTCCCGGCTACATCAAGAACGTGCTTGTGCAGTTGCCCAAAACCGCCGTCACTCCTTTCGACGGCGTGAGCGACCCGAGCGCCTTCTTCTGGATTTCGTCGGTCATCCTGCTCATCGCCGGCACCTTGTTCATCATGTGGCTCGGCGAGAAGATTACGGACAAGGGCATCGGCAATGGTATCTCCCTGATCATTATGATTGGTATCATCGCCCGTCTGCCCGGTGCCTTTGCAGCCGAGGTTGCAGCCCGCTTCAACCAAGGCGGAACCGGCCTGCTGGTTCTCGTCATTGAGTTGATTGTGCTGTTCTTCGTGATGGTGGGCACTATCGCCCTCGTGCAAGGCACGCGCAAGATTCCGGTACAGTATGCCAAGCGCGTGGTTGGCAACCGTCAGTATGGCGGTGTGCGCCAATACATCCCGCTGAAAGTGAATGCCGCCGGCGTTATGCCTATCATCTTCGCCCAGGCCATCATGTTCCTGCCCATCACCATTGCCGGTTTCAGGCAGAGTGATGCCCTGACGGGATTTGCCGCTGCGTTCACCAACATCAACGGATTCTGGTACAACCTCGTGTTCTTCCTCATGATCATCGCCTTCACCTATTTCTATACGGCTGTGACGATGAACACCAACCAAATGGCCGAAGACATCAAGAAGAACGGTGGATTCATTCCCGGCGTGAAGCCCGGAAAGAAGACGGCTGAGTATCTCGACACCATCATGTCGCGCATCACCCTGCCCGGTTCCATCTTCCTCGGTCTCGTGGCCATCATGCCTGCCATCGTGGCCTCGCTCATGAACGTCACCACGGGATTCTCCCACTTCTATGGCGGAACCTCGCTGCTGATTCTCGTGGGCGTCGTGCTCGACACCTTGCAACAAATCGAAAGCCACCTCCTGATGCACCACTACGATGGTCTCACCAAGAGTGGCCGCATCAAGGGACGCATCGGCAGGATGTAATCGCAACGCCCTTTGCCCGTTGGCGCAAAGCAAGCCTGACTTTCGGGAAACCTTCGGAAAAACAAACGCCGAAGGTTCCCCGAAGAGGAGGCAAGATTCTTTGATAAGCAGGTGAGGATGAAGAAATTTGACAAAAATGTCCTCCGTTTGGAAAAGAATTATTACTTTTGCAGCCCGAAATTCCGCCAAAATAGGGCAGGGATAGAAGTAAATAACGCAATATTAAGTATTTGAACGAATAAAATATGGTAAAACAATTGTCGATAGAACAGGAAGGCACAGTAGTGGAAGCATTGGGTAACGCCATGTTCCGCGTTGAGTTGGAGAACGGCTTGATCATCACTGCCACCATCTCTGGCAAGATGCGTATGCACTATATCAAGATTCTGCCTGGCGACAAAGTCAAGTTGGAAATGTCTCCCTATGATTTGACAAAGGGCCGTATCACCTTCAGATACAAGAGTTAAGCCGACTGCATCATCGTGAAGCGCAAGGGCAGAGTGTATGTGATTAATAAGAAGAACCCTAAAGAGAATCAGCGTCAGGGTTAATCTTGGTCGAAAATTTAAACTAAAGAATAAGAGAATATGGCAAGAATCGCTGGTGTAGATATCCCGAGCAACAAGGCCGGTGAAATCTCGTTGACCTACATTTACGGCATTGGACGTTCACTGTCCAAGGAAATCCTGAACAAAGCCGGTGTCGAACCTGCCAAGAAAGTCCAAGATTGGACCGACGACGAGCAGAAGACTGTCCGTGACATCATCGCCGAACAGTACAAGACAGAAGGTGAGCTTCGCGGTGAAGTTCAGATGAACATTAAGCGCTTGATGGATATCGGTTGCTACAGAGGTGTCCGTCATCGTGCCGGCCTTCCCGTCCGCGGACAAAGCACGAAGAACAACGCTCGCACCCGCAAGGGCCGCAAAAAGACTGTCGCTAACAAGAAGAAAGCTACGAAGTAATAAGTAGTAGTTGGATCATATCAAAAATTTAAAACCACACAAAAAAAAATGGCAAAGACCAATAAAGTTACCAAGAAACGTGTTGTGAAGATTGAAGCAACGGGCATGGCTTTCGTGAAGGCTTCGTTCAACAACGTCATCGTTTC
>CACXQO010000367.1 GCA_902769815.1 uncultured Bacteroidia bacterium
TTCAACTTCTTGATTGGCACGCTGTTCGGCATCCTGTTCAAGTGGTTGCTGGGCCGTTTCAAGAAGGCCAAGCTGATGAGCCGCGAGTACATCAACAACTACATGCTCAACCGCATCAGCGGCTTCTGCTTCGATATTATGATTGTGGCGGGCACGGCGGCCATCAATTTCAATGAGATTGGCAAATTCGTGCTGCCTTTCGTCATCATCGTCACTTTGGGTGCCATCGTCACTTTTGTTTATGTATTGCTGATTTCCAAGCATTTGTATCCCGATTACAAGTACGAAGGCTTCTTCTCGATGTTCGGGATGCTGACAGGCACGGCGAGCAACGGCATGATTCTCTTGCGCGAAATCGACCCGAAGTTTGAAACGCCTGCCGCCAACAACCTCGTGTTGCAAACCCTTTCGGCCATCGTTTTGGGCTTCCCCGTGCTGCTTTTGGTGGGTTATGCCCCGCAAAGCCTCAAGGCCACTTGGATTACCTTGGGCATTTTGGTCGTTTTTTGGGCCGCGCTCACCGTTTTCATGCTGAGGACGAAAATTTTCAAAGGAAAGAAGCGGAAGGAATGACGCTTTTTTTAAACGGAAAACAAATGTTCCGAAATGCTTATGTCATAGCCTTGCTTTTGCTGGCCCTTGCCGCCTGCTACAGCCCGCAACGCGAGGCGCATGGTACGCCAAGCCAAGTGGACGGAAAGTTTGTCACTTAGAACAGAAATGCATACCTTTGCGCCGAGTTGAAAGGGCTGCCCAAACGGGACTTCGGCATCCTCACAACTCGAAAATATGTAAATCAAGTATATTAGAAGTCCCCATAAAACCAGAAAACAATGAAAAAGTTATTTCTATTACTGGTTCTAATCAGTACATTCAAGGTGGGTGATGCTCAAAGCATACCTTATAAAGCCGTTATCAAAACCATGAAAGATTTCATGATTGCTTCCAAAAAAATGATGGATAATCATACAGACGGTATTGTCGCAAAGAATGTAAAGGTCTATTACGGTAAGGATGTTTCCGAAACCGAATACTATACTTTTGTGTATGATTTTTCAACAAAAAACCCCTACTATTGTGTGTTAGATACTTCTCTTTTGGACTTCTGTAAAATCGACAAGAGAAACTTGTACGAGGTGAATATCGGAACAAGAGAGATTACACATTACAAAAGTTCAGATTTGAGATATTTTAAGTCAATGAAAGGATCTGTGGAAGCACAACACAAAATCATTGAATACTACATTTATGGCAATGATAATAATAAGCCAGAGGTGAATTACGCCCTATACAAGAAAACCGATACCATCATCAAAACAAAACCTTGCCTGGTTTTTTATGCCTCCAACTTCAATAAGGAATACAGAAAGGATGCCATATACTACATTGACAAATCCAATTACGAACTCGACAGCGTCATCTGGGTAAGCACAAGAAAAGACGGAGAAAGATATATAGCGAAAAAGGAAATCGTAACCAGCATTGAAACCTTCAATATGAATGAAATCCGTGATTTGTTCAATTTCGACAATCCACAATACGCAGAGTTTTCAAGACATAACGGCAAAAACGAGCCTTATAGCTTCTCCTATTCAGAGAATGAGGATCTTTCAATTCCAAAAGTAACCAGTTTTGAATTACAAGACTTGAACAACAACAAAACTTCAATACAAAATGAAAAAGGCTGGGTCTTATTGGATATATGGGAATTCGGCTGCAAAGGATGCTATGCCGGTTTCAAACGCATGGGGCAGCAAATTGATTCCATTGGGCAAACAGTCCTCGAAAAAAACGGCGTAAAAGTCATTTGCGTCAATCCAATGAGTGACAACATGGAACTTATCGCAAAAGTAGCGGAAAAATACAATGTTCATAACTTGCTTTACGCAGGAAAAGGCTTGACAGCCTTAATAGCAATACCATCATACCCCACTTATTACCTGCTTTCACCTCAAAACGAAGTAGTGAAAAAAGGAACTCATTTCACAGATGATGAAATACTGGATGCAATTAAACAATATAACCTAAAATGAAAAGAAAAACTCTATTGCCCCCGTTCTTCCGAGTTTGCAATGCGAGATGAACCATGAGCATAGAACAAACATGTTCTATCTACGTGCGGTGTCAACCCCTGCCAGCAAAACATTGCATTGTCGGTGAAAATGATTATTTTTGCAGCGTAATACAATCATCATGGCGATAAAAGAATACAGCAACGACAATCCAGTAACGATGGCAAACGAGCCAACAGTAGCTTATGTGAGCAACGTTTCCATTCCATTGAAAGCCAGTCACAAAGGCAGTATGACAGTGGAAGAGTATTTTGACAAGGTCAGAAGAGCGTTGGATAAACGGTATGAAAATCTATAAGGTCAGGATTCTTCAGTCTGCCGAGGCCGACATTGACGCATTGGCAGATTTCCTCTTTGAGAAACTTTCAAGAGAAGGAGCTTACCGCTATCTTGAGTTTATGAAACAAGAGGTGATGTCCTTGTCCATTTATGCCAATTGCTTCGCCGATACACATTCCAAAACGATTCGTGACATTCACCCCAAAGCCCGTAGGATGGTTTCGCATAACCACAAATGGGCGTATGTGTTCCACATCGAAGGAGACACTGTTTGGGTTGACAGGATTATTCCATCTAGTTCGGTACAATAACAAATATCGAATTCGATGCTGGTATTATGTAAACTCAATTTGTTCATGTACTTTGAAACAAAAAAAGCCCCGAGAAATCGGGGCTTTTCTTAGTTGCTGGGGTGAAGGAATCACTTCTTGAGTTCCTTGATCTTGGCCTTCTTGCCGCGCAGTCCGCGCAGGTAGTAGATGCGCGATTGGCGAACCTTGCCCTGCTTGTTGAGTTCGATGTTCTCAATCATGGGGGAGGCAATCGGGAAACATCTTTCAACACCTATGTTGTTGGAAATCTTGCGGATGGTGAAAGTGCCGGTCTTGCCGTGGCCGCTGCGCTTCAGGACGATGCCCTGGAACTTTTGCAGACGCTCTTTTTGT
>CACXQO010000368.1 GCA_902769815.1 uncultured Bacteroidia bacterium
TCGCCGCTACTGGTCTGATTGTCAAACGTCAATACCAATGACTATGTTCCCGAAACTCGACCCGATTCTCCATTCTGAATTAAGATTGGCCGTGATGTCCATCTTGATTGGAGTAGATGAAGCCGACTTTACCTATCTCAAGAAACAGACTGGCGCCACGTCAGGGAACCTCAGCGTGCAGATTGACAAACTTATGGCCGCCGGATACATCACAGTGGAAAAAGGCTTCAAAGGAAAGATGCCCCACACTACCTGCAAGATTACCACTGCAGGTCAGGAGGCTTTCAACAAATATGTGGAATCGCTGAAGGAATACCTTTCGGCAAGCAAATAATTGAAATACAGCCTGATTATCCGTCCACTCATTACACGTTAGGGCAAACAACTCTTCCGTGTAAATAGTGGACGGATTGTTTATAAGGTAGCCGATAATCCCAAATGGCTGCGGGGGTAATTGGAACATTTGTGAGATTAGGGCGTTTTGATTGCAAAGATTGATGTTTTGCTCTTCCAATTTTACCGATACGGACCAAATTTGGCGTAAATTTTGGACTTCAATGTCTAAATTCGGCGTAAATTTAGGACTGTAAGGGAAAAATTCGGCGTAAATTTTGGCACTATATCAAAATTGTTCGTATTTTTGCGGCCTAAACTTAAATGGGAAAGTTATGGGTAAAAAGCGACAATTGACTGCCGAAGTCCTGAAAAGGAAAGACCGCAAAAGTGGCCGGATTATGGTGTTTACGGGGGCGCGACAAGTGGGGAAGACGACCCTCGTGCGTCAAGTGCTCGACGATTACGTCTATTTGTCGATAGAAGACCCTGTGGCAAGTCCAGCTTTCCTTCGCCTCACCGCCGGGCAATGGCGCGAATTATACCCCAAAGCTATCCTTGACGAAGTGCAGAAACTGCCTGAATTGGTGGAAAGCATCAAGTCGGCCTACGACCAATTCCCTGACGTGCGCTATGTGTTGCTCGGTTCAAGCCAGTTGCTTTTATTGCAAAAGGTGAAGGAAAGTTTGGCTGGCCGTTGCACCATTTTCAACCTGTATCCCTTAGTGCTTCCCGAACTTTTGACCGAAAGTTGGGACGATGAAATCCGACTTTCGCCTTGGCAACACTTGTTGCAGCATCCCGATACCATTCCAACGTTTTGGCCTTCTTTCGCCCTCGACCCGACTATGCCCAAGAAACAGAAGGCTTGGGCGCATTACCTGAAGTTTGGAGGCTATCCAGCCTTGGTGGACGAGGAAATGACCGACGAAGAACGCTATCTTTGGCTAAAGGACTATGTGCGCACCTACCTTGAACGCGATGTGCGCGACTTGGCCTCCTTCCGCGACCTCGAACCCTACGTCAAACTGCAAAAGGCTTTGGCCTTGCAGACGGCGCAAACCGTGAATGTGTCGGCATTGGCCACGGCTTTGGGGATGTCGTCGAAGACGGTCGGCCGATATATGGAATACCTGCGGTTGAGTTACCAAACCCTTATGTTGCCGCCTTGGGAACGCAATGCGAACAAACGTTTGGCAAAAATGCCCAAGATGCATTATTTAGACCACGGCGTGTTGCAGGCCGTGCTGCAAAAACGCGGCGGTATGACGGGAGCCGAGTTTGAAAGCCTCGTTGTTTCAGAACTTTACAAACAAGCGCAAAACGTGTTTTCCGATGCTTCGTTCTACCATTTGCGCACCCACGACGGCAAGGAAATCGACCTTCTCGTGGAGTTGCAGGACGGCTATTTCGCTTTCGAGATGAAGATGGCGGAGCACGTGGCTAAGACCGATGCAAGGCACCTCCGCGATTTGGAAACCATCCTCGACAAACCAGTGATTCATTCCTTTGTGCTTTCCAATGATATGGAAACCAAGCAATTCGACACCAACATCACGGCGGTGAATGTGGCGGCATTTTTGGGGTAAAAGGAAAAAACGAGGTTTCCTTGTAATATTTCCTTACTTTCGCTGTCTAACCTGATGAACGTTGCAACGAAAACGCATTATGAACAACGACAAGGAACATCAGTTTGAACTTTTGGTGCGGCAGCACAAGCGGACCATCTACACGGTGTGCTACATGTTCTCGCGCAAAAGGCCGAAATCGACGACCTGTTTCAGGAAATCCTCATCAGGCTTTGGAACGGCTTCGACAACTACGAGGGACGCAGCACCGCGCAGACTTGGATCTATCGTGTCGCGCTCAACACGGCCATCAACCAGGACAAGAAGGAACGCCGGCGCATCGAGACCGTCCCGCTGACGGTGGACATCGACCCTTACGAGGCCGACGACCCCAAGACGCAGCAAATCCGCGAACTCTACGACCGCATCTCGCGCCTCGACCTCATCGACCGAAGCCTCATCCTGCTTTGGCTCGAAGGCATCAGTTACGACGAAATCGGGGCCATCATCGGCATCACGCCCAACAACGTAGGGGTGAGGCTGGCGCGCATCAAGGAAAAATTGGTGAAAATGTCGAAAAAAGAATGAAAGGGAATCATTATGGAAAACAACGAAAACAACAATCTGAACGAACTCGACCAACTGAAAGCGCAATACGAAACGCTGAAACAACAGTTCGACCAACAGGAAATCGTCAATGACAGGTTGATGAAGTCGTCCATCAAGCAGGGCACGGACTTCTACAGACGCAACCGGATGAGGAGCATTATAATGTGTCCGTTGGCTGCCATTTTTGGTCTTTTAGGAATCAAATTGTGGTTTGGCAACAATCTTTCGTTAAGTCTGTTTTGGGTCGCATTTATGCTCACTTGCCTTGTCATAGAACTTGTTCTGACTCGCAAATTCCAGCGCAAAACATTGGGAAACGACGATTTGCTCGTTCTTTCCCACACCGCTCGAAGTTTCAAGAAACTCTTTTCCGTCTTTACCGTCCTGAATTATTCCACTGGACTCATCCTTGTTTGTGGCTTGTTAATGTCATTGGTGGGCGAAAACTATAATGGAGGGCCAATGATGTTGACATTTTTGGCAGTTGTTGTCGGAATGATAGTGTTGGGAATTAGTGAAGTCCGCTATAAGACAAGGCCTTGTGATGAAATTATCCGACAAATTGATGCTTCTGACAACACCATAATTAATAGGAAGACAGGCATTGACAGGAAACAAAGATGGTTCTGCGTTGCCATGCTTGTCGCATTCATCGGTCTCGACATTTGGGCATACACGATTGTCGGAACCTATCTGAAACTGCCGCCGATGTATCGCAACATTACCTACAAACGCCCTGACACCAAGATTCAGGCAGAGGAACAACTGTCGGTTTGGGAAGTTTATGCCGACACGGTTGTCGCACCAACCGAAGTTTCGGCGGTGACGGAAAAATGGCAACAAAATGAATCACTTGTGGTGATGAAAGGATTTGGTGACAACGAGGCACAAGTGCAACTCTATGCGCTGAAAATGAATTCGCCCGAGGGACCGATTGTCAGTTCGGCACGCATTGGAGGTAAGCCAGTGGTAGAAGAAGTGGTGACACGAGAGTCGGTTTTCAACAAGGACAAAGTGGAAGAGATTCCCGTTATCATTCGCTTGACACCCGAGGCTGGACAGCTTTGGCATGACTATTTCCAAACTGGAGAGAAAATCAAGTCGTTGGACATTGCCTTGGTTGTTGATGGCATGGTGTATCACAAGACGAATTTCACGTCTTTGCATGGCGTTACTAACAAATCGTTCTCCATCGGTTGGATATGGAGAAAAGACAAATTGGACGATTTCTGCGAGCGATTGATTAATAAACCCTTGCGGGATGGCAAAAAGTTTGTAATTTTGCAGTGTCAGAAATGACTAATCCGGTACTTGCCGAGTGGGGGTAAGCCCTTATCGACCCTGCCCCAATTAAAAAAGGCCACCCTTAAAAGGTGGCTTTTTTATTGCATATATTTCTGTCTGAACAGAACCATGTAGAGGGGGTTCTCGGTGAAACGACGAGTTATGGAAATGGCCTTTTTGCCTTTGTAAATCAATACTTCCACGGCAAAAGGATTGGAATCGAAGTAGTTCTTGATTTGTGTGGCCATCAGTCGCGGGTTGTAGGTGGTGCAGACATTCACAAGCACCCGATTGGTTTGGTCAACAGATTCCACCAGCCTGTTCCCAAGCGAAGTTTTGCCTGTTATTGTTTTCAAATCAAACAATTTACAAACTCCCTTGTTTTCAAATATATAGTCAGCCGTTTTGGTCCCTTTGGGATTGGGAAGAATATAGACCTTGTTGCCATGTGAAACGGCTTTTCGGGCTGCATCAAGAAGCAACGGCCAATCGTCTCGATGGCTTGCATCCGCAGCGAAAATATCTCTCTCGTTTTCAACAGGTTTGAATATGTTGAGATTGGTCAGCATCTTCAATTGACGAACAAATGCGACACCTCTTATAGAGTGCAGTTTTGCCAATTCCAATGCTATATCCAATTCCGACATGATTTGCTCAAATAGAAAAAGATGGATGTTTTTCGGCTGCAAAGTTACAAATTTTATCCCGAATTCTTGTAGCATTTCCCGACTTTTGCTGTCTAATAGGACAAAGGCTGTCCAAGAAAATTTCCAAAAAAATCAACTTTTCCCTTGACAGTATCAAAAAAAGCCGTACTTTTGTAGCGTAATAGTTTACTAATACACCAAAGATAAAATTATTTTCCTTTCATACGAAAAACAAAATTCATCAGTTAATACCTTGTAAAATAGTTCAGTCATGAAAAAACTTGTATTATCGTTCATTATCGCTTTGATGGGCATTTCGTCAACGGCATTTGCCCAAAGCAAAATCACTGGAACCATCGTCGAGGAGGCCAATGGCAAGTCGATTCCCTTCGTCAATGTAGGCTTGTTTAGGCAGGCGGATAGCGTCTTCGTGAGCGGTGCCGCCAGCGACGACAAAGGCCGTTTCGAGCTTTTGGCACCCAACGGCGACTATCGTTTGGCGGTTTCGGCCATTGGTTTCCAAACCTTTGAGCAACTTTTGACTGTGAAAGGCAACCAAGACCTTGGCAAGTTGAAGCTCAGCGAAGGCGCTATGAAGCTCAGCGAGGTGGTCATTGCCGAGAAGCGTCCGTTGTTTGCCGTCGAGGGCGAAAAGACCATGTATAACGTGGCCGAAGACCCCAGCATCCAGACGGGAACGGCCTCCGATGCCTTGCAGAATGCGCCCGGCGTGGAAGTCGATGTGGAAGGCAACATCACCCTGCGCGGCACGTCGAGCGTGGAGGTTTGGATCAACGACAAGCCCTCGCACATGACCGCCGAAAACCTCAAGACCTACATCCAAACCATGCCCGCCAATAGCATCGACCGCGTGGAGGTCATCACCAACCCCTCGGCGCGCTACGGATCCAATGCCGACGGCATCATCAACATCGTGACCAACGCCAAAATCCAAAAGAACGAGTTCTTCAGCTTCGGCGTGAACGGCTCCACGAGGCCTTCGGTAACGCCTTGGATGTCATACGTTTGGTCGAACGACAAACTGACTTTCAATGCCTACATCAACGGCGGCTATTCCATTTGGAAGGGCAACATGTTCTCGGAACAGTCGCTGTTCACCGAGGCGCACCAGTTGGCCAACCACTTGATTATGAGATAGATACGGCCAACAGCATCAATGTTTGGTTCAGCGGCTGGCCCAATTGGGGACGCAATACCAACAGTATGTCGGTGCATCGCGATGAGTTCCTGCCAGATACTTTGATGACCGTCTTCGACGAAAACAGCACCGCATGGGACCGTAGTTATTTTGTCAATGGCGGACTGTATTACCAACACAAGTTCGACAATGACGGCCACAACCTATCGGTCAGCATAGATGCCATGGGTTGGGGCAGTGGCGACGGCGGCGAGGTGACGAGGTCGTTCACTTCACCCTACACCTATCGCAAAATATTGCGTCAAGAGAGCCAATACAGTTCCTTCGGGGCGGAAGGTGAAGTCATCTACAACCGTCCCTATTCCGAGAACGGCGAGGTTTCGGTGGGCTACACTTTCGGCATTGACCCCGAAAAACAGTATCTCATCACCGACACCGTGCTCAATCCCAACCAAATTGGAGGACAGTACGAATGGGACAACGACGTTTACCGTTCCTACAAAGCCAACTTCAACAAACTGAACAACGAGGCTTTCATCACCTTGCAGCACAAGTTTGGCGGCTTCACGGTGAAGCCCGGCATCCGCTTCGTCAGCGAATTGGTCAGCGGCACCTATCCCGACTCGTCGAAATACGACTTCCGCAAGCATTTCTTCAGTGTGAGGCCATCGTTGCACCTTTCTTACAGGACGGAGTCGATGCACAACTTCAAGTTGAGCTACACGCGCCGCATTGCCGCGCCCGAAGCGGAGCAATTGAGCGCCTTCTATCACGAAGACAACTACAGCAGCGGCAACCCCGACTTGGAGCGCATCTACACCAACTCGTTTGAAGCCGGCTGGACCAAATATTGGATGAGTTTCGGCTCGGTGGGCTTGTCGGCCTATTATCGCGGCAAGTCAAACGAAGTCAATACGATAACGATTTCTTCCGACAGCACTATGTATTGGCTTTACGGTCGTCCGGTGTCGTACAGTTATCCCGTCAATGTGGGCAAAAGCCATAGCACGGGTTTGGAGGCCAATGTGATGTATCGTCCGAGCGGCTTCTTCAACTTGCGCTTCTACGCCAACCTTTACGATTCCTACATTTATACGGAATACAATGGGAAACCCTACGAGTCTGATATGTGGTCGTATAGTTTCCGCCTCAATATGTGGGCCAAACTTTGGAACAAGGTCGAGGTGACGGCTTCGGGCTATTACAGTTCGCCGACGCAATCGTTGTTCAGCGAGCGTCACGCCCGCTATGGCATCAATGCCGGACTTCGCGCCGACTTCTTCGACCGTAAGCTTTCGGTGTTCGTCAATGCCAACGACATCTTCAACTGGAACAGCTGGGGCAACACGAACAGTAGCCCGTATGTGGAGTCCAAGTCCAATTCCAAGTACAACAGCCGCAGCGTGTCCGTCGGCGTGACCTTCCGTTTCGGCAAGATGGAACTCGAGCAGCGCGCCCGCCAAGGCGGCGACGACTCGCAAGGTGCCCCGCAAGGGATGGGAGGGATGTGATTTGCTTGTAGTAAGCCCGAAGTTGCACATCGGGTTGTGATAGGGTCGCCTTTTCAGGGCTGGGCCTGCTTGGGTTGCTGCCCGACGTTACACATCGGGTTGTAATAGAATCGCCCTTTCAGGGCTTTGTGAAGCCAAGCCCTGAAGGGGCGAATTACCATAGCCCGACGCGAAACGTCGGGAAACACGGCGGATGCCGGAATTAATCGATGACGATTTTTTGCACCCTAACACTATTCCCGTCCATCAACCTCAGGACATAAACGCCAGCAGGCATCCCACTGGTAGTGACACACCGCGTGTTTCCGCCAACGGAAACCACTACGCGCCCCGTCATGTCAATCACCTGTAGGGACGCATCGTGTGTGTTCGCAATAAAACTGATTTCCCCGTCGGCGTAATACGCAAATTCCTGATGTTCATATTCTTCCACCCCATAATGCGGGTCGAATATCAGTCTGAAACGTGAGGCGTAGTCGCTGGTATTGGCTGTGAAGGTATAAGTTGGAGTAGTCAACAAGTCGATGTTGTTTCCTGAAAGG
>CACXQO010000369.1 GCA_902769815.1 uncultured Bacteroidia bacterium
TGCCGATAACCTTCATATTGTTGAACCTTTGGGCTATTTGGAGTTCAACTATTTGGTGGAACGTTCTAAAGCTGTCATTACTGATAGTGGAGGTATCACCGAGGAGACCACCGTGATGGGTGTTCCTTGTATCACATTGCGCGACAACACGGAACGCCCGGAAACATGTACCATAGGTACCAATGAATTGATTGGCACAAACCCAGACCATATCAAACCCGCTTTGGAAAAACTGTTTGCGGGCAAGTGGAAGAAGGGAGGCATCCCACCACTTTGGGATGGACATGCAGCGGAAAGGATTGTGAAAGTGATGATAGGTTTATAACTCATGGATTTCACCCTTGTAAAATATACCGATCTCCTTAAAGCGTTGAAAAACAACAGTTATCGGTTTGTCACTTTTGAGGAATACTGTACGGACAAAGAGACACTCACGGAGCAGGAGTTTGTCATTCTTCGACATGATGTTGATTTGAAGGCCGAAAACTCATTTGCAACTGCAAAAATTGAGCATGGTCTTGGTGTTAGGGCATCGTATTATTTTCGTGTTGTTGAGCAAAGTAACAAACCTGATGTTATCAAGTCCATTGCAGATTTAGGGCATGAAATCGGTTATCATTACGAGGATTTGACAATTTGTAAAGGTAACACTTTTTTAGCATTTGAGCATTTCAAAAAGAAACTAGATTATTTCCGACAGTTCTATCCAGTGAAGACCATTTGCATGCATGGCTCTCCCCGAAGCAAATTTGATGGGCGTGATTTGTGGAAGTATTATGATTACCATGATTTAGGGATTATCGGTGAGCCTTATTTTGATGTGGATTTTTCGAATGTGTTTTATCTTACGGATACGGGTAGACGATGGGATGGCTTCAATGTGAGTGTTCGCGACAAAGTATCTTCATATCAAAATAAGTGGATTAGGGACGGTCTTGTGTTTCATTCCACTGATGATGTAATTAAGGCTATCGCAAATGGAACATTTCCCAAACGGTTGATGATGACCACTCATCCGCAACGTTGGACTGACAATTGTACGGAGTGGTTTATGGAATTGGTTGGTCAATGTATAAAGAATAAGGTCAAAAGAATATTAGTGAAAAGGAAATGAGTTTTGGCCGTTTTTTTGAATTATCACTTTTATTTTACTTATTATAGCATTCCCTTTGGAAATAATTCGTATCTTTGCACGCTTTATTAACCATTAATACAGTTTAATCAAATGAAAAAGAGTAACTTAATTCTGTTTGTCGCCTTGGCTGCATTGGCCATGTTTTCAAGTTCTTGTGCCACTTCAAAGAAAGTCAGTTATTTGCAGGACATGCCTAAGGAAGGTGTCCCTTTGAACGACAACCTTGAGGCTACTATTTGTCCATACGATGAGTTGAGGATTCAAGTATATAGCAACGGTGATGACAATGAATTGGTCAGGCCGTTCAATATAACGGTAGGTATTGGTCAAGGAGGGTATGGAAATGGATACGGATACGGATATGGTGGATATATCGTTGATATTCATGGAAACATTCAATTCCCAATTTTAGGTGACATTCATGTTGAGGGACTTACTCGTTTGCAATTGCAAGACACAATACGTACCAAACTTGAAACCAATGGCTATATCAACAATCCATTGGTGTTGGCTCGGTTTATGAATTTCAGAGTGTTCTTTTTGTCACCTACTGGTGGACAAGTGATTAATGTTACCAATGAACGTTGCACATTTCTTGAAGCACTTGCTATGGCTGGTGGAGGAGTGATGGATTTATATACGCGCCGTGACCGAATCGGCGTGATGAGGGATGTGAATGGGAAAAGGGTGATTCATTACCTGGATCCAAGGTCGGTGTCAGTGTTTGAGGATGAGTTTTTTCTCCTACAACAGAATGACATCATTTTTACAGAGGTTTCAACTCGTAGGTTTCTCCAAGAAGGCTTTTCAAATTGGACTTTTGCCTTGTCGGCGGTTTCGTCCATTTTGTCAGTGCTGGGCTTATGGGCAACTATCAGTAATTTTGTAAAAAAGCCGTGATTTTGTAA
>CACXQO010000370.1 GCA_902769815.1 uncultured Bacteroidia bacterium
CCCGAAGACGACACTTTATTGGGGGCAATGCTCTATCGCGATGGTGCTTATCTTGCTTTTACCGAGGAAGATAACTTCGTGGATTTGGCTGTCGACATGCACAATGACATAAACTATTGCCTGCAATTGGTCTACGGCGGCCCAACCGATGGCACTTATTATTCCATGTCGTGCAAAGAATGTGCAACGGCCACATTCCCAGCCTATTGCGACCCTCCTATAAAGTTGGATGCAGAGAATTTTTTGGACGAAAACGGTGATTATGGTGCCTTGGTTTCATGGGGCGAGCGTCCCGAGCCGATCAACCAATGGCTGCATTACGACAATGGCGCGTTTGAAACCTCCTTGGGCAGCGATGCGCTGATTTTTTGGAGCGTCCGTTTCGATGCTGAGGATTTGGCGGAGTTTGTGGGCACTTCGTTGAAGAAGATAGCCCTTTTCGATGTACGGGCTGGCACTTACCAATTGTGGATTTATGTGGGTGGCGACAATGCTCCGCAAACGCCCGTCCATTCGCAAAACATGGCATTGACAGGCTCCCATGCTTGGTACGAAGAAGCCATATCACCTGCTTTGGAAATCCCTGAAAATGAGTCGATTTGGATTGTTATCGGGCAGCAGGGGCTGAACCGTCCGGCTGCCGCTTGCTCTGACATGGGCAATCCTAATGGGCGTTGGGTTTCGTTGGATGGCATCGAGTGGTTCGACATGCACCATTTCAACATGTACTATACTTGGATGCTACGGGCGTTTGTCACGAACCGCTCGGGTCGGATAATGCCTATAGATGAAGGTGACTTTGTCTTGCAGAACTTTAACCTTTATCGTTCATACGACAATATTGATTATCAACAGATTGCAACAGTTCCCTTCATTGAAGGGCAAGAGTTTTACCAATATAGGGATTTGTTGGTGGGAACCTCGCACCATGAGTTTTACTATCGTTTGACGGCGGTATATCTCTCTGATGAAGGCGAAACCTGCGAATCAGATTTTGCCGCTTCCTTGAACCACCCCGAGGATAACTATGTCTGGGTTGACGACCATTGGAATTTGACTGAAAATCAAGAAACTAAATTGATTGTTTATCCCAATCCCGCATCCGACTTGCTCCACATTGAGGCGAAAGATGTTTGTCGTTTGAGTGTTTTCAATGCCTTGGGGCGATGTGTGATTTCGGAGAAATTGGCCAAGGATGAAACCCAACTCGACTTTTCCGATTTGCCCAACGGCCTTTATCTGCTCAAAGTGGAAACCAAGAATGGCGTGGCAAGCAGGCGATTTGTGGTGGCGCATTGAGGCGTTGTCTTATGAACAAGAGCATTATACATAGTATCGTATTGCTGCTGGCGCTTTTTTCGGCCTGTCACCGACCGCTGAAGATCCCTGAGCCTGCCGAAATGCCGTCGCCCGAATTGCTGACCGTCGACAGCCTGATGTGGCAGCAGCCCGACACCGCCTTGGCGTGCCTCGTTTCCTGTTTCGATGCCTGCACGACCACGGAATACAACCGCCATTACGCCAACCTCTTGCTTTCCGAACTGCTCTACAAGAACGACTACGCCCAAACCAACCGCCCCGCCTTGCGCCAGGCCGTGGCCTATTTCGACAGCCTCGTGGGAGAGACTCCCCCTTTGCAAAGGGGTAAGGGGGATTCAAAACACAAGCCTATCTCCAATAATGACCACTTCTTCCTCGCCGCTCGCGCCCATTATATTAATGGTGTGGGCTACTACGAAAACGACAGCGCAGTACAGGCCTGCACGGAATACATACATACGCACAAAAACCGAAAAAAATATCAAAAGCTATTGCAACATAGAACAGAAATGCATATCTTTGCAGCGGGTTGAAAGGTCTGCCCCAACGGGACTTCGGCATCCTGACAACCCGAAAACAAGGAAACCAAGTATAATTAGAAGTCCCCTATAAAAACACAGTAATCATGAAGAAAAAACTATCATTATCGACACTATTCCTGCTCTTCTCTTTTTTCGTCCATACCGCTATGGCACAGGACTATCC
>CACXQO010000371.1 GCA_902769815.1 uncultured Bacteroidia bacterium
GGAAATCAGATATTCGGAAACCTCAGTCAAAGCCTCCACGCTGTTGATATGGAATTCTTTGGAATTCATTGCTATGTATTTTCCCGCAAAAATACGCTTTTTTTGTTTCACGCAGAATACGCTGAAATCGCAGAACTTATCGGACACAAATTTTTCGTCGCTTCGCGCTTCATATAATTCTGCAAATTCTGCGTGCCAAAAAATCACTTCGCCGTGAGATGCGTCACCGGAATCAGCATTTCGCTCATCGAGATGCCGCCGTGCTGGAAGGTGTTGCGGTAGTAACTGACGTAATAATTGTAGTTGTTCGGGTAGGCGAAGAAGTCGCTTTCCCCGGCGAAAACGTAGGTCGTGCTCAAGTTCACCTTCGGCAAGAAAATCTTCTCGGGGTCTTTCACCTCGAAGACTTCTTTCGGGTTGTATTTCAGGTTCTTGCCGTATTTGTAGCGCAAGTTGGTGTTCACCTCGCGGTCGCCAAGGATGCGGACGGGTTTTTCGACATAGGTGGAGCCGTGGTCGGTGGTGATGATCATGTCGCATCCTTTCTCGGCGATGAAGCGCATCATGTCGAAAAGGCTGGAATGTTCGAACCACGAGTACATCAACGAGCGGTAGGCTTCCTCGTCGTCGGCCAGTTCACGGATGATTTCCATCTCCGTGCGGGCGTGAGAGAGCATATCCACAAAGTTGTAAACGATGACATTCAGCTTGTTAGGCATCAGGTTGGCCATTTGTTCGTAGAGTTTCTTGCCCGCCTGCAAATTCAACACCTTATTATAAGAAAGAAGTTCGCCTTCGTATTGGTTCTTCGTGCCTTCGTCCTCTTCATCGACCCACCATTTTGGGTAGCGACGTCGGATTTCGAGCGGCATCAGTCCGGCGAAAAGGGAATTTCGGGCATATTGCGTGGTCGTAGGCAAAATGCTGTAATAAATGTCGTCGGCCTCCACGCGGAAATGGTTCTCGATAAGCGGCTGGATGGCCTTCCATTGGTCGTAGCGAAGGTTGTCTATCACGATGAGGAACAGCGGTTTGTCATTGTCGTCGAGGCGCAGAATCACCTTGTCGCGCACCACGGTATGCGACATCACAGGTTTCTCCGAACGACCTTGAATCCAGTCCACATAGTTCCGCTCGATGTAGCGCGTGAACTGCGTGTTGGCTTCCTGTTTTTGGTCGGCGAGGATGGTTTTGATGCCCTCGTCGGTGGATTTCTGCAGTTCCAACTCCCAGCGTACCAAGTTCTTATACAAATCAACCCACTCGTCGAAGTTGAGGTTGTTGTTGAGGTCCATGCTGATTTTGCGGAACTCCTCAGCGAAAGCAGAATCTGGTTCGGATTGACGGGTTTGATGAGGTAATCTGCTATGTTAGAGCCGATTGCATCCTCCATAATGCGCTCCTCCTCACTCTTGGTGATCATCACCACGGGCAGGTTGGGATATTCGCGCTTGATGACTTCGAGTGCCTCAATGCCCGAAATGCCCGGCATTTGCTCGTCCAAGAAAACAATATCGAAATGGCGTTGGCGCACGAGGTCGATGGCATCGGAGCCGTTGTTGGCCGTAACTACCTCATAGCCTTTTTGTTCCAGAAACATGATATGGGGCTTGAGGAGATCAATCTCGTCGTCGGCCCAAAGGATTGTGGTTTTGTCCATAGTTTGAAGATTTATATGGAGGAAACGCAAATATCGTCATTTTGTTTTATTTCCGTGAAACAAAAACACTAATTTTGCGGCAAATTTCGCGGCAAATGGCACTTTCCAACAAAAAGAAAATCTTCAACGACCCGATTTACGGCTTCGTCAGCATCCCTGACGAACTGCATTTCGACATTATAGAGCACCCTTATTTCCAGCGACTTAGGCGCATCAAACAGGTCAGTATGACCAATTTGGTGTATCCCGGTGCCAACCACACCCGCTTTGCCCACAGCCTCGGCACCATGCACTTGATGCGACGTGCCATCCAACTGCTGCGCGGCAAGGGATATGAGATTACAGACGAGGAATTGGAGGCGGCTTCGTTGGCCATCTTGCTCCACGACAGCGGTCACGGGCCGTTTTCGCACACCTTGGAAAACAGTATCGTGCAGGGCGTTTCGCACGAGGAACTCTCGCTGAAAGTGATGCAGAAGTTCAACGAAATCCACGGCGAACGGCTTGATTTGGCCATCAAATTGTTCAAGGGAGAATACGAGAAAGGTTTTCTTAGCAAATTGATTTCCAGCCAGTTGGATGTAGATAGAATCGACTATCTGAAGCGCGACAGTTTCTTCAGCGGCGTGGCCGAGGGCAGCGTGAATGCGGAGCGATTGTTGGAGATGATGGAAGTCGTTGGAAATGAACTCGCTATCGAGGCGAAAGGCATCTATTCCGTGGAAAGTTTTTTGGTGGCGCGGCGCATCATGTATTGGCAGGTGTATATGCACAAGGCCGTTTTGAGCGCGGAATACACGCTGATGAAGGTGCTGAAACGCGCCAAGATGCTCAGCGCGGAGCGCGACTTGTTTGCCACCCCTGCCCTGTCGTTCTTCCTGAAAAACCAACATCCCTTCGCCGACGGCCACGACCCCGATTTCGTCTTGGACAAGTTCTGCCAGTTGGACGACTACGATGTGATGACCGCAGTAAAGGTCTGGCGCGACGACGAAGACCGTGTCCTCTCCGAACTTTGCAGACGCCTGACCGACAGGCATTTGTTCAAGATCGAGATGCAAGACTCCGAATTTGACCCAAACTATATCGAAGTCATTCGGAAGAAGATTGCGAAGTATTACGGCTGGTCGTTGGAGGAGGCAGATTTCGCGCTGTTGCAGGGCGTTTCGTCGAACCACGCCTACCATCCCAAGAAGCCAGCCATCAACATCTTATACAAGGACGGCACAATGAAGGACATCAGCGAGGCCTCCGACCAATTGAACATTTCGGTGCTTTCGCAGCCCGTGGTGAAACATTTTATTTGCTATCCGAAGGAGTTGGGGTAATAAGAACTTCAAGAAGCATGAACTATCTCCCCAACAAAGAACCTTCCTTATATTTATAAAGTTTTGCTTGATTTATAAAGCTTGTTGGCTTTGATTTGTCAGGAACATCTGAAATTCTTCTGAGATAAGCCTTTTCGACATAATCATGGACATACTCATTTTCATAAACAAAAGCATCAGCATTTTGTTCCACA
>CACXQO010000372.1 GCA_902769815.1 uncultured Bacteroidia bacterium
TACGCTGCCAAAGACGGCAAGTTTGGCTTCCAAGTCTTCAAATCGGGTGAAAATGAGAATGTTACCATCACCCTCGACCACAAGGAAGGCACGATGGACAGTTTTGAGTTTGACATGGTGCCGCCCGCCTCGACCTGCGTCTTGCCCGAAGTGACGGCTGAAATGCGTGCCGAGAACGACCGCCGTTTCGCCTACGAGGACTCGTTGCGCAACGCCTACATCGCCGACTGCAAGAAAGCCCAGCAAGAACTGATTATGAACACGGGCAACAAAACCCTGTGCCGCATCTACGAAAAGACTTGGGGCAACTACCAAACCATTGCCGACTTCGTGAAGTACGCCCAAGGCAAGAATCAGGAAATCAAGGCAGTGGAACTGCTTAAAAACATCTCCGACAAGGACTTGCGCGACATCAGCCTTGAAGTGCTGAAAGACCATTTCGACAACACACCCGACCTCACTTCTTCGATTATCTCCATGCCGCCAGAACTTTACGCGCAATACATACTCAGTCCGCGTGTGAGCAACGAAATGCTTGTACCTTACCGCAAAACCCTCACCGAGTTTTTCCCCGAAACGGAAAGGCAACAATTCCACGACAATCCCGCACTGTTGGTCGATTGGGTGAAGAAAAACATCCAAACCGGCGACAACCTGAATCCGCAACGTTATCCCATCTCGCCCTTGGGCGTGCTGAAAGCCCGCAAGGCCGACCGCCATTCGCGCAACATCTTCTTCGTCAGCATGGCGCGGAGCTTGGGCATCGCCGCACAAATCAACCCCGTGAACGGCAATGTGCAATACTTTGACAAACAATGGAATAATGTCGATTTCGAGGCCGCTGAACCTGCCAAAACAGCTATCGGTAATTTGGACATCCAATACCGCCCCATCGCATCCGTCGCCGACCCGAAATACTACACGCACTTCAGCATCAAGAAGTTTGACGGCAAGAGTTTCCGCCTCTTGGCCTACGATGCCAAAGACCCCGGCATTGACGACGGCATGACGCTCTCCACCTTCGAGCGCCCCACGCCTTTGGACGAAGGCTATTACATCCTCACGGCAGGCACCCGTTTGGACGACGGTACCGCCCTGACCCACAGCGAGTTCTTCACCATCAAGGCGGGCGAGACAACCAAGGTGAACCTCATTTTGCGCGAGCCGAATGCCGATTTGAGCGTCATCGGGAGTTTCTACTCCAACAACCGCTTCACCGACCCCGAAACGGGCGAGGAATACAACCCGAAACAACTCATCAAGGACAGTTACTACATCCTCGGCCTCCTTGACCAAGGCAGCGAGCCGACCACCCACGCCATGCAAGACATCGCCGCCTTCCGCAAGGAATTTGAAGCCAGCAGCTTGCCGCTCATTTTCATCTTCAGTGACAAAGCCGACTACGACAAGTTCAAGTTGAAGAGTTTCAGCGAGTTGCCCGACGGCATCACCTACGGCTTAGACGACGGCTCCATCCGCGACGACCTCGTCGAAAGCCTGCATCTGAGCAACGACAGCCGTCCCATCTTCATCATTGCCAACGCCAACAGCGAAGTGGTTTTCGTGAAGCAAGGCTACACAATTGGTTTGGGTGAGCAGATGCTGAAAGTGATGGCGAAAATGCAACAATGAAGTGATTGAAAAGCAAGTTTTGTCCAAATCCATACTTTTTTACCCACATTTGGACAAAAATCGAGCAAATTTTGTCCAAATCTTGGTTTTTTGACCTACTTTTGGACGAAAACAACCATTCGAATGATTTTTATGTCGTTACAGCCGATGTAATGCTACAGAAAATACGCCAAATAAGCAGGCAGATATTTCACCGATTCCTCGTGGGCATAGTCTTTCGTATAAATGAGATAACGCTCGTTGGTGATGCGCGCTTTATTTCTTTCCTCAATTTTTTTTCTCCAAAAAAGACAAAATCCTCAAAATTTATTTCGCCAGATTCCGCAAAATTCTCAAAATGTTGGGCGAAACCACCCCAAGCTGGAAAAGAACTCACGGCAGAGCATTTGGCAGTTTATTTTCAAAAAAGCGGCTCCAAATTGAACGTGAGAAACTCTTCAACGGGTATTCCACCACTGCCCACTATAAACGAATGGGCGGGGTTGAATTGCTCCCTGAACTTTTTAAGTCCCTCGTTTTCAGTTCGGCGGCCACTTTTTACCTCTATGGCGACACACTTCCTGTTGTACTCAATAATGAAATCGACCTCGTCATTGCGCTCGCGCCAATAGAACATCTTGCATCCGACTTCGTCAGCCTGATTGAGCAAGAATGCCCCGACAGCCGACTCCACCCATCGCCCCCACTCGATTGTACTTGCGAGCCGCATCATTGGCATATTTGTGCAACCCGCAAAGCAGCCTCGACTCGTCCAATGTGGTCAGGTAATTGGCAAGCGTGGTCACATTGCCCGCGTCCAACAATTGGCCGATCATCTTGTTCAAAGACAGTTCCTTGCCCGAATACACACAGCCCAAATCAAACAATTGGCGCATCAATTCAGGCTTATAGACGATTTTCGTCGACAGCACATCCCGCTCAATGGCCGGAGCCACAATGCTTTCCTTGACATACCGCTGCCAACGGCGGAAATCCTTTATCAAAAGCGCCCCGCCGGGATAGCCGCCATAATACACATATTGGTTGATGTCGAAGCCGAAAGCCTCGCGCATCTCCAGATAGCTCCAATGCGACATGCGAATGATTTCGAACCTTCCGGCAAGCGACTCGGTCAATCCGTCTTTCAGTAGCAGCCTCGAAGAGCCAAGCAGCACCACCTTTATCGGAACGTCATTGAAAGTGTCCATGTCCCACTCCTTCTTTACGGCTTCGCTCCAATTGTCAATCTTGTGGACTTCGTCAATGACAAGAAGATACTCCGATGCCTGGGCTATTTGCAGTCTTGCACGCGCCGTCGACCATGTTTCGCCAATCCAAGCCGTGTTCTCGGGAGGAACGCTATCCGCCGTGACAAACAAATAGGGCAAGTCTATTTCTTGCAACACTTGTTTTACCAAGGTCGATTTCCCCACCTGTCGCGGACCAGATAACACTTGTATGAAACGCCGAGGCTCTTTCATGCGCGACATTAATTCATCAAATTGTGGTCTTCTATACATAATACGTTGGTTTTGCGGCTGCAAAGATATACAAAATTCTCAAATCT
>CACXQO010000373.1 GCA_902769815.1 uncultured Bacteroidia bacterium
TTGGGTCATGTCGAAACCGATGTAACCCAACGAAGTGGAACACACATCCACGCCAAGGCTGTCGGCATACTCCGCACCCGAAACCCAGTTGTATTCCTCGATGATGTTCTCGCCTTCGCCATCCTCTGTATGAATCAAATAATAAGAAGCCTTCGGCGCCGTCCCGACCATGTTGTTGGGGTCGTAGGCGGCCATCGTGCTCAGGCATGAGGTGCCATGCGTGCTTTGAGTATAAACAGAGGTGGAGCCATAAACGAAATCGCGCACACCGAGCAAACGGCCCTCCTCGCGCATATTGTCGAAACAGGATTGCTCTTCCGTCCCGACAAAACCGCCATCGAGCACTGCAATGATGATTCCAGTGCCATCAAAGCCCATGTCGTGCAGTTGGTCAACCTTCAGTTGCTTCACTTGGGTTTCGGCGCCGCCATAGTAGCCACGGAAACCGCGCTTGCCCTCAACGGGCTTCATTTCGTCGGCCAGCCAGCGTTCCTTGATTTCTTGCGCCTTCAGATCGTTGGGGCAATTGCGCACCACCGACACAAACTCAAGCGCATTGATGGCCTCAATCACGGCAGGGTTGGTTGTACGCACCGAAACGCCGTTCAGCCATTTCGAAGGATTGAGCAATTGGGCACCGCAATCGGCCACAGCCTGAAGATACTGCGGATTGACGGGAATGTCGTACTCATCAATGCCAATGCCCTGATTGGCACGACGTTGCAAAGCCCTTGCACTCAGATAAGCCTCGGGATTGTCAATAGAATAAGGTGAGTTGGCCTTGTCGGTGAACTGCACCCAATAAATGTTGGTCGCGACTTGCGCTTGGGCAAACATAGTGACCACGAAAAACAGAAGTAAAAACGATACTTTTCTCATAGTATTGAAATTTGAATTTATTCCATAGGTGACAAAAATCGCGCAAAAATAACATATTTTCGCCATATACCTACCAATTTCAAGCAAAATCCCTACTTTTGCGAAAAATTCAAAACACAGGTCATGCGTATCGACATCATCGCAGTTTTCCCCGAAATGTTTGAAGGACCCTTCACCGAAAGCATCATCAAACGCGCTGTAAACAAGG
The DNA here is from genome assembly GCA_902769815.1 of uncultured Bacteroidia bacterium. Taxonomy (GTDB): domain Bacteria; phylum Bacteroidota; class Bacteroidia; order Bacteroidales; family F082; genus Limimorpha. The sequence continues at coordinate 1,088 of CACXQO010000373.1, forward strand.
GCATTGTGGAGATTGGGCTACACAACCTCCGCGACTACACCACCGACAAGCACCACAAGGTGGACGACTACTCGTTTGCCGCCGGCGCGGGCATGGTGATGATGATTGAGCCTGTCGACAACTGCATCAGCCACCTGAAAAGCCAGCGCGACTACGACGAGGTCATCTACATGAGTCCCGACGGGCAACTTTTGGACCAGCCTTTGTGCAACCAACTCTCGATGAAACAGAACCTCATCATCCTTTGCGGCCATTACAAAGGCATCGACGAGCGCATCCGTGAACACTTGATTACCAAGGAGATAAGCATCGGAAACTATGTGCTTTCAGGCGGAGAATTAGGTGCCGCCGTGTTGGTCGACAGCCTCGTGCGCCTCATTCCAGGCAGTTTGGGCGACGAAACCTCTGCCCTCTCCGACTCGTTCCAAGACGGATTGGTGTCGCCGCCCGTCTACACCCGACCCCGCAATTACAAAGGTTGGGAGGTTCCCGAAATACTCCTTTCGGGCAACGACCTCAAAATCAACGAATGGAAATTGGAGCAAGCCATCCAGCGCACCAAGGAACGCCGCCCCGAAATGTACGAAATTTTCAAAAAAAGCACATTATAAGTGTCACATATTGAAATTATTCGTATCTTTGCACCCACTTTTTGGAGAAAAATATACAAAAATATATAAAAATGAGCAAACAAGCATTAATTCAATTCGTTGAAGATCAAATTGTTGTAAAAGATTTTCCGAAGTTCAAGACAGGTGACACCATCACGGTGACCTACAAGATTATCGAAGGACAAAAAGAGCGTCTGCAAAAGTTCCAGGGCATCGTCCTGAAGCGCAGCGGCCACGGCAAGACCGGCACTTTCACCATCCGCAAGATTTCCAACAACATAAGGAACTCAAGAAGTGATTCCTTCACCCCAACAACGAAAGAAAAGCCCCGATTGCTCGGGGCTTTTTTTGGTTTCGGCATTTTATCGCCATGATGATCGTATTACGCTGCAAAAATAATCATTTTCACCGACAATGCAATGTTTTGCCGGCAGGGGTTGACACCGCCTGCCTAATATCCTTTCACCCCTAACGGGGT
>CACXQO010000374.1 GCA_902769815.1 uncultured Bacteroidia bacterium
TCCGACCATTACCCCATTCTTTTGGATTTTTCCATCAATCCTGAAAACCAATCAGTTAATAATCTTAATCAAACAACAAATACGCTATGACCCTTATTAAATCCATATCCGGCATTCGTGGTACCATTGGCGGCCAGCCGGGCGACAACCTCACGCCAATTGACATGGTGAAATTCACCGCTGCATTCGTAAAATTCGTCCAGCATCATAAGGGAGTTAAACGTCCGAAAATCGTGGTCGGTCGCGATGCACGCCTTTCGGGATTCCTTGTGAATCAGGTGGTTTGCGGCACTTTGCAGGCTATGGGTGCCGATGTGCTTGACATTGGTTTGAGCACTACACCCACCACTGAAATTGCTGTGACAGGCTTGAAAGCCGATGCTGGCATTATTCTTACGGCCAGCCACAATCCGGCGCAATGGAACGCCCTGAAACTCTTGAACGAAAAGGGCGAGTTCATTTCCGCCGCCGAAGGCGCATGGTTGCTTGATGTGGCTGCCAAGGACGATTTCGATTTCGTTCCGATTGAGGAAATCGGTAGTTATCAGCAAGTTGACGGCTGGATGGACAAGCATGTCGACATGGTTTGCCAACTGCCTTTGGTCAACAAGGAGGTGATTGCCAAGGCCAACTTCAAAGTGGCCGTGGATGCGGTCAACTCGACGGGCGGCATTGCCATCCCGAAGATGTTGCGTGCCCTCGGTGTGAAGGAAGTCTTGGAACTCAATTGCGAGCCGACGGGCAAATTCGCTCACACGCCTGAGCCTTTGGCCCAAAACCTGACCGACATCTGCCGCTATGTCAAGGAACAAGGCTGCGATTTTGGTGTGGTCGTCGACCCCGATGTTGACCGCCTTGTTTTCGTCAAGGAAGACGGCGAACTGTTCGGTGAGGAATACACTTTGGTTTCGGTCGCCGACTTCATTCTTAAACATACACCTGGTCCAACGGTGAGCAACCTGTCTTCAACCCGCGCTTTAAGAGATGTGACGCAAAAACATGGCCAACAATACTTTGCTGCTGCCGTGGGCGAAGTGAATGTGGTGGAAAAAATGAAGGAAGTTGGTGCTGTTATCGGTGGCGAAGGCAACGGAGGCGTGATTTATCCCGAGTTGCACTATGGCCGCGATGCACTCGTTGGCACTGCTTTGTTCCTGACGCAATTGGCCGAAAAGAAGGTGAAATGCTCCGAACTGAAAAAGGAATATCCTGCCTATTTCATGTCGAAGAACAAGATCCAACTCACACCTTCAACTGATGTGGACGGTATTTTGGCCAAGTTCGCCGAAAAGTTCAAGAACGAGAAAGTGACCACCATCGACGGCGTGAAAATCGACTTCGAGGAAGGTTGGGTGCATCTGCGCAAGTCGAACACAGAGCCCATCATCCGTATCTATTCCGAAGGCAAGACAGAGGCCGAGGCCGACCGTTTCGCCAACATGATTTTGGAGGAAGCGAAAAAGATGGTGTGATGAAACGAGGATTTGGAAGCGACAACCATTCGGGCGTGTGTCCCGAGGTTTTGGAAGCCATCGCCCGCGTGAACACGGAACACGCTGTGGCATACGGCGATGACGAATATTGCGCTGCAACTGAACAAAAGTTCAAGCAACAGTTTGGCGAACAGGCGCGTGTGTTCTTTGCCTTCAACGGAACGGGCTGCAACACCCTTTGCATTGATGCGATGGCCCATTCACATGAGGCAGTGGTGTGTGCAGAATCCGCGCATATTAATGTGGATGAATGTGGCGCACCCCAGCGCATTGTGGGTTGCCGCCTGCTGACGGTGGCCACGCCCGACGGCAAACTGACGCCCGAATTGATAAAGACCCGCTTGCACGGATTCGGCTTTGAGCACCATTCGCAGCCTAAAGTGATTTCTATCACGCAGCCGACCGAGTTAGGCACTTTGTACACTTTGGACGAAATCAAAGCCATCGTGGGCTTGGCACGAGAATACAACATGTATGTCCATATTTTGGGTTGTTCTTTCAAAGAGATGACCACCGACCTTGACGTTGATTCCGTTTCGTTTGGCGGAACCAAGAACGGCCTGATGATGGGGGAGGCGGTTGTGCTTTTGAACCCCGAACTTTGTCCCGAGTTCAAATACCGTCGCAAGCAGGCCATGCAACTTTGCTCGAAGATGCGATTCATAGCGGCCCAGTTTGATGCCTATCTCGAGAACGACCTTTGGAAACGCAATGCCGAGCACAGCAATCGCATGGCGCAAAAACTCTATCAAGCCGTGAAGGACATCCCCGGCTTGAAAGTGGTTCATCCCGTTCAAGCCAATGGTGTGTTCGCCCAGTTGCCCCGCAAGGTCTGGAAGGAACTGCAAAACCATTACTTCTTTTATGATTGGGACGAGGATGCAG
>CACXQO010000375.1 GCA_902769815.1 uncultured Bacteroidia bacterium
GCAGTTGACAAGGACAAATTTAAGTATGACCCGATAGAGGCAACATTTGAATTTGATCCGGAAAAGAACACAATGACTTTATTTCAATATGGAGTAGAAATAGTTTTTCAAAAGAAAAAATAGTTTTCCTGTGAGTTGGACCTGTTTGGCCACAGGCCGAGGGGGTCTGCTGACCACGACCCGCAAAAAAAAATCCGCAACCTAAGCCTGTGCCCGAGTTGCGGATTATGTCATTTTGAGATTTGTTTCCTGTTTACCAAATGGCAGCTCTTTCTTCTGGAGCCTCATCAATGACACGGTCATCTATGAACTCAAACGCTACCTTGCTGAAACCGACCTCACCGTAGAGGAAATCGCTGCCCATATGAACTACGACAATGTTTCCTACCTCTGCCGTTTCTTCCGCAACGCCACAGGACAATCCATGATGGAGTTTCGTAGGAAACAGAGGTGAAGAGAATAGTACAAACATTCACAATAAACCACTATCTTTGCCGAAAATATCCCTTATGCAAAACATTATCATCAACCCCATCACCATTGAGCATTTGAACCAATATGGCGCCATCTATGCAGCTGCATTTTCGGGCGAGCCGTGGAACGACAACTGGTCAGTGGAAGACGCCACCATTCATGTTCGCGAACTACTTGAAAGCCAACAGCATTACGGTTTGGAATGTGTCGTGAATGGCGAAGTGGTAGGCTTCATTTTGGGCAATTCGATGTTGTTCCACTATGGCCGCACCTTCGAGATCAACGACCTCGCCGTTGCGCCCCAATACCAACGCCAAGGCATTGCCAGCCGTTTATTGGAGCAATGCCTCGCCGGCCTCAAGGCGCAAGGCATTGTAGGTTTCCATCTGATTACCGCCCGCGAGGGTGTCTTGCCCGCTTTCTATGAAAGATTCGGTTTTAAGAAAGAGGAGCGAGTGATGCTGATGGGGAAGGAGTGATTGATTTGAAAAACTGCCGCTTGCCGGAAACTTTTTTCATTTTTGGCTAACACGGTAAATTCTGGCCTGCGTTCCATGTTTTACGGCATTAGGTAAGCGTATCTGCCGCAACCGGGTTTGGCTGTGCGCGTGATTATGTTATAGGTGCGTGTGTTGCGGTCGAGAGTTACTTTATCCTCGCTCCCGTCTGGATTGGCAAGATAAGTGGTGCCGTCATCATCGAAAAACGGTACGGAAACCCCTTGTAGCCACGATTCCAAATAGATGCGTTCCACTTCGCGCCTTACACCCTCATTTACTTCCTTCACCGTTTTGCCGTTGGGCAGTTCAATAGTTTCTATCTCGTTGTATTTGCACATGACCATCTTTTTTGAGTTGCAAAAATAGTAATATTTCAGCAAAAGAGGCAGTTTTAATGTTGTTTCAAGCAAAGTTAAATATCCAACTCATTTTTATTGGTGTTTCAAAAATCCATACCTTTGCCCCGTCGAAAACAGTGATTAATGAAACGATGCAAGACAAAAATGGCGTTATTCCTATTGGCAATCTATTTGCCGATATGGTTGTTGTCGTCGTTTCATGTCCATGCTAATCCCTTGAAACACACTGATGCGGTTGAAGAGCATCATTCGTCGGAAGTGGATGAAGACGGCTGCTTGCTCTGTCTGTTTCAGCAAGTTGCATACGAAGAGACTCCACAAATGGCCGTGATGGTCAACAGGCCGGAAATCAAGGTGAAGGCCGTTTTGACGGATGAATCCTCTTTTGGGGTTTTCAAACAGAATTTCCTTTCACGCGCCCCGCCTGTCTTGTTGTAAATGTCAGAGAATCAATTTACTGGATTTATAATTTAACAACAAGACTAAAATGAAAAAATCATTATTAATAGGCTTGTCATTGGCGTATGTATTGCCAATGGCGGCTCAGAGTTTGCCTGACTCTACCGATATGTTTTTCAGGCATTTGGAATTGAAGGAAGTGACGGTGACAGGTGCCGTGGGCGACATGAAAATGAAAGAGACGTCATCCGAGGGCTGGGCTACAACCGCATTGTGGTCGTCAACGATGGCATTCGTCAGGAAGGCCAGCAATGGGGCGATGAACACGGCATTGAAATCGATGCCAACGAGGTCGGCTCGGTGGAAATCCTGAAAGGTCCCGCCAGCCTCATGTATGGCTCCGATGCTATGGGCGGTGTGTTGGTGTTCAAAAGTATGCCGACCCTGCCCGAAGGCACCATAAAAGGCAAGATAAATGCTGAATATCAAACGAATAATGGATTGCTGGGGGCTTCGTTCAATCTTGCCGGAAACCAAAAAGGCTTTACTTGGGATGCCCAGGAATCGTTATGATGGCTATGTGCCTAATTCCCAATTCGGTGAACGCGCCTTTTCGCTCAAAGCGGGACTGATGCGCAATTGGGGCTTCACCAACCTGAAATTTGGGTATTACAACCTCACCCCGAGCATCGTGGAAGGCGAGCGCGACACGGTGACGGGCGAATTGCTCCCAGAAGATGGCAATCTGCTGTCTTATCGCCACGGTTTGCCTTATCAGCGGGTGAATCACTACAAGGCGGTTTCCGAAAGTTTCATCAACCTGTCTTCGGGATATTTGAAAGTGATTGCGGGCTATCAGCAGAACCGCCGCAAAGAGTTTGAGGAGTCAGCCGATGAATATGGCCTTTATATGCAACTACACACGCTGAACTACGACATCCGCTATGTTTCGGAGGAAAAAGCAGGCTGGAAATTCTCGACGGGATTGAACGGCATGTGGCAGAAATCCATCAATTTGGGCGAAGAATACCTCATCCCCGATTATGCCTTGTTTGATGCAGGCGTGTATGTCACGGCTTCCAAAATATTGGGCCACTGGAATTTAAGTGGAGGACTCCGCTTCGACTACCGTTATTTGGATGCAAAGGGTTTGATAGAGGATGATGAAGTGCGTTTTGAGGACTTTACGCGGCATTTCCAAGGCGTCACGGGCAGTTTGGGCGCGACTTGCGAAGTTGCGGAAGGGCTGGATTTGAAACTCAATCTTGCGCGAGGCTACCGTGTGCCCAACATCAGCGAATTGGCTTCAAATGGCGAACACGAAGGCTCGTTGAGGTATGAGATTGGAAACCACAATTTTAAGCCGGAATATAGTTTGCAAGCCGACTTGGGCCTGAATTATGCCACGCGCTATTTTGAGTTGAACGCCGCTGTGTTTGCCAACCACATCAGCAATTACATCTATCTGCATCGTATCGACAGCATCATCGAGCCTGACCTGATGACTTTCGCTTAC
>CACXQO010000376.1 GCA_902769815.1 uncultured Bacteroidia bacterium
ACAAGAGATTGGTTTTCGATGCTTATCGCCTTTTCGATGTGTTTTTGCTCCTGTTCCACGGCTGCAAAAGTACAATTTTATTGCGACAACAAACAAAAAACCTCATTTGTCATAAAACAATTTGCCCGGCCTTCGATGTTTGAAGGTCGGGCAAACAAAAGGAAATCTCCTTACAGTTGTTTATTTAATCGACAAGGTAAAACTATAACTCAGCATATCAGGATGGGTGCTGAGAAAATCGAGGAATTGCTGCTTGTCACGGAACTGTTGATAAGATGGATCAGCAGTTTTATTATTATCTGTCTTGATAGTGCAAAGCGCACCAACACAAACTTTTCCCTCTTCAGGAAGTTCGTTCTCATTGTACGTCACTTTTCCTTCCAGTTTGGCTTCAAAAGGAGTCGTCACCGTGATTTCCTTTGTCCAAGGCAAAGTGGGATCATTCACTTCAACCATCGTTCCATTGGCATCCTTGTAACTGAAAGTAAAGTGGAAGCAAGGCGAAAGGGTAATTGATGATGATGACGTTTGATCATACCAAGAGTTATCCATTTTATACACCACGGTTTTTGTCGTTGGCGTAGGCGTAGGTGTTGGTTGCGGGTCGTCTTTCTTGCAGCCCGTGAGCATCAAGCCACCGATAAGCAGGGTGGCGAGCAAAAATGTTACTTTTTTCATTTTGAAAATGTTATGGTTAATGATTATTCTACCTTCTCGCTAAGGCTAAAGTTCAGCATACCAGAGTCTTCCGCTACCAAAGCCAAGAAACGTTCTTTAGAAACGGCTTGGTAAGCGTCATTTCCTATGGCAACCAGTTTGCCATCGGCAGTGATACTCGGCGTACGGCCAAAAGTCACGAGGTCAGGAATACTGGCTTCGTTGTAAGTGGCTTTTCCTTCAACCTTGGCATTGAAAGGCAGGTTCACAGTGATTTCAGGAGAGGTCCAAGGCAAAGAGATCGAATTGCCGTCAGCACCTACATAGGTGATTGTGTACTTGAAGCAATCGGAAGCGGCAAAAACCCCTTGCTTGTTGGTGACTTCGTAAATCACTTTGGCGGTTGTAGGCGTGGGCGTAGGTGTTGGTTGTGGATCGTCCTTCTTGCAGCCCGTGAGCATCAAGCCACCGATAAGCAGGGTGGCGAGCAAAAATGTTACTTTTTTCATTTGATTTAAATTTAGTTAGTTGTTGTTAATTTATTGAAAATTAGGTATTTTAGAATTCATTTTGCGGGAACGTTTCCCCAAGTTTTAGTGCCGATGGTCTCAACGTTCACCAATTGGTCGTTTTGCGTTTCCTGACGGCAGAACTTAACGACATAATAACTTGAATCATTCAAAGTCACGGTGATGTTCGACACCGACGACAAGAAGCCATTCCATTCGGTTTGTGCCTCTTCTTTTGTCAATTGCATAACGCTGTTGAGTTTAGGACGCAGAATGTTTTCGAGTTCTGTGGTGTTGTTCCCTTGGCCATTGATGCGGAATGATGTGGAATAGGAGTAGTAATCTTTGCTCCCGGTTTTTGTGCAAGAGATGCACACGATAGCCACCAATGCGACGGCGATAAACATTACTTTTTTCATTTCATTGTTGAAATTTTGTTAAACATTGGGTTGATAAAACTGGCACAAAAATAACCAATTTGGCATTGCTAAAGACTGTTTTTTCTCAAAAAACGGCCAAAAACGAGGTCTTTTTGCGCAAAATCGGGTTTTTTGCGCATTAATGCTTACCTGTTTCCATTCGATTTTCACATCGTCATACGGTCTGTGACCGAATTGCCAAAAGTTGATGGATGGTATTACAACAAAAACCTTTATTTTTGCGTTTCGGAAAAAACAAATGCGACCTATGGCAGAAAACAAATTGGGCTCCCTTGCGAAACAGACCGCCATTTACGGTTTGAGCAGCATCATCGGCAGGTTCTTGAACTACTTGCTTGTGCCGCTTTATACCTACAAAATCGCCGCCGAGTCGGGAGGCTATGGCATTGTTACGAACCTGTATGCCTACACCGCCTTGCTGCTCGTCATCCTCACTTTTGGTATGGAGACCACCTTTTTCCGTTTTTCCAACAAGGAAGGCGTGAACCCCGACAAGGCCTTTTCCACGTCGGGATTGGCGGTGGGTTTGGTGAGTTTGGTTTTCGTCGTTTTGGTTAGCCTTTTCCTGAAGCCGATTTCCAACGCCTTGCATTACGCCAGCCATCCCGAATTTGTCGAGATTATGGCCATCATCGTGGCGCTGGACGCTTTTCAAGCCATACTTTTCGCCCGCTTGAGATACGAAAACAAGGCCATCAAGTTTGCCGCGCTCAAACTGCTGTTCATCTTCCTCAATATCGGCTTGAACCTGTTCGTTTTCTTGGTCGCACCCGGTCTGAAAGAGAACCATCCCGCGCTAATGGGCTGGTACGAAAACAGTTACCAAGTCGGCTACATCTTCATCGTGAACCTGATTTGCACCGGATTAATCACCATCGGTTTCATTCCCGAAATCAGGAAGTTGCGCTTCGGCCTCGACCGCGACCTGCTCAAACAAATGCTGCGCTACACTTGGCCGTTGCTGCTTTTAGGCTTGGCCGGCATCCTCAACCAAGTGGCCGACAAGATTTGCTACCGCTTCATCGTGCCCGGCAAGGAAGGCGAGGTGCAACTCGGCATCTATGGTGCCTGCGTGAAAATCGCGATGATTATGGCGATGATCACGCAAGCCTTCCGCTACGCCTACGAGCCTTTCGTCTTCGGCGGCAAACGCGACAAGGAAGACAAGCAAACCCAAGCCAAGGTGATGCAATATTTCATCATCTTTACCTT
>CACXQO010000377.1 GCA_902769815.1 uncultured Bacteroidia bacterium
GATATACAACAACATCAAGAGCAACCAGATACGCAAGAAGATAGCCCAGGAGTTTTCGCTGGGCGTCCCTGTGTTCAACTCATGGATGACCATCATCACCGTTGCCCGCAACAACTGCGGCCATCATGCTCGCGTATGGAATCGCACATTTGCATTGCAAGTGCTGACCCAGCGGCGCATGACCCGCCCTTGGATTACCATTCCCGTCAACCAGCGGAAAGTCTATTTCAGCCTTTGCATCATCAAGTATTTCCTCAACATCATTTCGCCCAACAACGACATGAAAGCGAAGGTCGATGCCTTGCTCGCCGCCTACCCGTCCATCGACATCACCGCCATGGGCTTCCCTCGCGGATGGGAGAGCGAACCTTTGTGGCAATAACCGCCGTTTCATAACCCTTCTCTTCCAAATATTCACAAAACCACTGAACATTTGTTCAGACTTTTACCTCGGCAGACACTTTTTCGGTCTTGTCGGGGGCTTTTTCGTGGGACTTTCTGTAACTTTGTGGCTCGGAATGACTCTCGGAGACGGTTACAGCATGACGTGAATGCCCCTAACGGGATATTTCCGCGTAAAAATCGTATATACAATAAAAACAATTAATATGTATGTTAGCATTTGAGATAAGAATAAACGATGCCGCGCAGATGATCGTTGCTGCGGATAATCATGTGATTGCAGATTTTATATACGGCGTTGGGGCAGTTAACCCCAACAGCGTCGTAATCGCAGGATTTGACCTGGCTTGATGAGAAAATACATCATAATGATGAGATCCATATCCGCGTGGTCGATGTCGACAAGGAAAAAGTATCAGTTCCATTAAAAACAACAAAAGAGAGTCTGGAACGCTTAAAAGAGAAATATGACAAACTCCAATTGGAACTAAAACACAAGGGTTTGATATGAAAGGAATCATTGTAAAAAGCCGTATTACGGGAAAAAATGACATTATTAAGGTGGCAATTCCAAACGGGGTTGCAACCGCTGCGCTGACAATATCACGTAATGACGAGGTTGTCTGGGGTATAGGAGCAATGACGATGCCTGAAGGCAAAAGCCTCTCTTGGAATGGAGGAAGGATGAATGTCGGTGACAGTATCAGTCTTAAGTTCACGGATGTCGACGAGCCGGGCCAACCGCTAAGCCAAGAGTTCATTGCTGATTGTATGAAGAAAGCTACCACAGAAGGTGATGACACCAAAGAATGGGATTTCAAACTTGAACGTTACCATAGATTAAAGGCATTTCTTGAGGCCGAAGATGTGATTTAGATGAAAAACGAAATGAATATGCGCTCGATAAAAAATCGCTTGCTACTGCGCTCGACATCCAGAATCTTGCTACCAACGGGACGCAAGAAAGGACGCATGAACAAGAAAGACCAACTTCTACTTTGGTTGTTGTCATTAGCCGTTTGGGGATTTCTCATACCGATTAGGGCTTATGGCTTTTATTGGGCTACAATCGCCCATAGTATTGCTTTTGCAATCTTGACATGGTGGTCGCTGAGGAAATATGCACCAACGTGGTTGTTCGAGCTGGCATTACGTTGCTTCCTAAGTGATTCCATATTATCAACGCCCACTACCATCATGCCATTATGGGCAGTCATTACGATAGCACTATTCTATTGCTACCGTAAAACATGGTTTTTACTTGTTTCTGGCGCATTATGGCTGTTTGGATTAACGGAGGGGCAGAAGCAATGGTACGAATGGATTAGATTTGGGGACAAACCTATTCTAACGGTCAATTTGGCCGACTGCGAGGTATCAGACAGCACACACACGTTCAGACTGTCAGAGGTTAAATCAGATTATCTTGTACTTGATGTGTGGTATAGCGCTTGTGGAGTATGTATTAACCAGATGCCAGATGTTCAAGCATTACACGATGAATACAAAGACAGCAATATAGAAGTCGTATCTTTGTTTGCTTGTCTTCTCAAAGGAGAGACTGTCAGCGACGGCTATCGCATCGTGAACGAAAGGGGCTGCGACATTCCTGTTTATACCATAGACGAGAATAGTCTGATTTTGAAGCGGTGTGAAATAGACAAATATCCACGTGTCCTTATACTTGACAAGAACCGTACCGTCATTTTTAATGGCAGTCTTGAGTTCGCCAAACGCCAAACTGAAAAAACTCTGAACAAATAAAACGACATGAAGGCGAAGGTCGATGCTCTGCTCGCCGCTTACCCGTCCATCGACGTCACCGCCATGGGCTTCCCTCGCGGATGGGAGAGCGAGCCTTTGTGGCAATAATCGCCGTTTCGTAACCCTTCTCTTCCAAATATTCACAAAACCACTGAACATTTGTTCAGACTTTCACCTCGGCAGACACTTTTTCGGTCTTGTTTCTGTAACTTTGTGGCTCGGAATGACTCTCGGAGGCGGTTACAGCATGACGTGAATGCCCCGAACGAGATATTTCCGCGAAAACGTCGTATATAATAAAAAGGTATAACATAAAACGAAAAGGATATGAACAAGAAAACCATCATCACCATCCTGCTCGCCTTCGTCGCAATGGCGGGGCAGGGACAGACAAAAACTGCAATCATCAAGGGCTATTCGCCCATGTTGAAGAATGGAACAGAGGCAGTATGTACAATCGACATGGTACGCGTTGCAACAGACACGGTACATGCAGGAAACTTCACCTTGAATGTACCCGTAGAAAAACTCACAGAGTGTAAGTTTTATCTTGAAGGAGAAGGATGCCCAAATTTCATCAAGACCATTTTCGTCGCCCCCAATGCTGTTATAAACATGACAGGCGAGGATTGTATTTACCCGATGTGGAAGGTGGAGAGTACGCTCCCCGAACAGGTAACCGCCAATCGCGTCATGGAACATACCCGCGATGCAATAAACAACCTTTTGCGAATGGGCACGAATAGTGACTATATCGAATATGTTAAGAAGACGTTAGAAATAATACCTTCTTTGCCTGTGGACGCAGCATCGCTCGCAGAATTAAGAGATGCATGCCGCTCTGCCAACAACATCAAGAACTTCCCCTATATGGAGTTGCTGAAAGAAGTTGAAAAATCCGTTGTCGCTCGTGCGCCAAAGGGATTCGAGAATGAATTGGAATACATTCATAGGCTTGTCTATCCGCTCCACATTGTTCAACCAGGCGAAGAGGCTGTCGATGCCGACTTCTTCGACATGCAGGGCAACACACATCACCTTGCAGAGTTGCGTGGTCGTTATGTGTTGCTCGATTTCTGGAGTCTCGGTTGTGGCCCTTGTCGCATGGCCGAGCATGAAATGAGGTGGGTACGTGATGTATTACAAGAACAGTTGGAAATCGTCGGCATCAACCGCGACAAGTTGTCGGCATGGCAGGAAAGCGACTGGAGCAAGCATATTGTCTGGAAAAACTGGAACGACGGGAAGATGGCCAAGGGTGGCATTGAAAGCCGCTATTGCGATAGTCCGGCCATTCCCTACTACGTACTGTTGTCACCCGACCACCATGTTGTATGGAAGTCCGTCGGCTATACCCCAGGGATGTTCCTTGGAATGGCCGATGCCATCAATGGACCCAAGCAGGACAATAGTACCAACCTCCAATTAGTCATCCGGCGAGTCGAGACTAATCCCCAAGGCACTTCAGTCTGTTTCCGCTTCTATGGACAAGACAAAGACCGCTTCCTTATCGCCAGCAGTTGTTATCTGACAGCCAACGGCAAAAAGTATAAGGTAACTGTTGCCGACGGCATTACACTCGACGCGGAAACCAGTCCTCGGCAGAAGGCTTCCGACTCGTCTGAAGGCATTATGAGTGTTCTGCATTTCACTGACTTCACACTTACATTCGAGCCATTCGATATCATGCCCTCCACTTTCGACTTTAAGGAAGGCGATGACGAAGGTGGGTGTATCATCTATAATATTTCATTAGATTAGCTAAACTAAACAGGTAACGATATGACTACATTCAAAGACACCGACCTCCGCGAAGCACTACGCCGCAAATACGCTAATACACCGACATTGCCCGCAGACTTCATGGAGAAAATGAAACTCAAATAACAATTCGTGACCCATTCACTTTATGTCAAACTTTCAAAAAACAGTAAGGATTATGGAGAACCTGACATTACCTACCAACTGGCTGGCAGCGCTGAGCAACGCCAACCACGACGGCACGACACAGCAGATTGACGATGCCGTCGGAAACTTTGAGACTGAGAA
>CACXQO010000378.1 GCA_902769815.1 uncultured Bacteroidia bacterium
TGCGCACGGAAATGGACAGACTGTACTTTTTGGCAGCCTTGACGTAGGTTTTTTCCATGTTTTCACGCTCTTTCGGGTTGTCGAGCCAGTAGTCGATGGCACGGGCGAGGTCTTTCGGGTTACCCGGCTGGAACAGCGACCGGTCATCCAACGCAAACTGCCGCGTGGCTGAGAGTTCGCTGTTGGCGATGACAGGCACCAGTCCCGTGGCGAAAGCCTCAATGCACGAGATGGCCTCGCTCTCCATGTCGCTGGCATGTACGTACAAGTCGCACTGGAGAAGCAGTTTTATCAATTCTTCCTGTTTGACATACAGAAATTGCGGTGGATTGGCAAGCTTTTCGCCCAGTTTCACGTACTTTTCATATTGCGGCCCCTTTCCGGCAAAAACCAACTGTATTCTGTCGGCGTATTTTGAGTAATTCACTGCATTGATGATGACATCTTGCCGTTTTTCCTTCGCAAGACGTCCAACCATCATGATCACAATCTTGTCCTGATATTCCGGCAACTTTGGCGGCCTGCCGTTGTCAATCTTGTTTTCCCCAGCCTCCATGAACGCATCTTGTATGCCGTTGCTGATGACGTGAATCTTCGCCTTGTAATTCCTCTCTTCAAGCATACGCCCCATAAAGGCAGACGGCACATGGATATGGCGATACTTGTAGTAAAACGTGTTACGGAAAAGCCGGTAAATCATATTTTGTACCCATTGCACTTTCCCACAATGCAATGACATCGTTATGTTTTCGGGCTGGACATGGAATGCCCCCGTGTTGGATTTCCCAATCTTTGCCGCATAATTGCTTGCCACTATATCAAGCGGGAAAGGAAAAAAAGTGTGTACAACATCTGCCCACTCTACCGCCTCACGGATGATAGGTCTTGACCTGGGCAGAAAATCACCGTATGCGAAACCATGTTTCTTGATCAGCGAGTCAAACAAAGGTACTATAAATTCCGGTACATTGTATTTCCCTGTCACTTCCACTGGCAATGCCACGCCTTTTTCATCCGTCTCCTGAGGGTTAGCACATAATACTCGCACCTCGTGTCCGCGCCGATTCAGTTCCTTGGCAAAACGCTGTGCCGAGATGCTTGTTCCGTTGTTGTGGGTATCTAAAATGTCTATGACGAAGAGGATTTTCATAAAAGGGTATTTTTGGTTTATTTGGTTTGCAAAAATTCAACTTTTCTTTCAGTAAGTCCGACGCCGTAGGGCAACATGGCCGATACAGTGATGCTATGCTGGGGCGCATTCTTGATCCATGCCACTTCCACGGTATTGTTTTCAGTAGAGAGGATGACACCCCCTTCGACTATCCAGCTGACCTCCAAAGGGTAAGGGCTCACATAATAATGGCCATCTTCCCCCTCGATTTCGAGTTTTTGTGGCACGATAATGTCGTGGAAAAACTCCGACATCGTGTCTTGGACGACATAGAAATTGTCGTTAATGACTTTAGTTTTTGGGTCTACGTGTGGCATGTGTTTGTAGCCGGCAAAAGTGACCAGACGGGCGTGATTTCCCAGTTTGGTGGCGCGGTCGACAATGCACGATGCGCCGAACATCGGGTCGGCTGCCAGCCTGTTAAATGGTTTGGCGACACTAAAGGGACGGTCATATTCGTAAGGCATGATGTCGTCGGCATCGCCATGGAAGGCCAATATCGAAATGTCGTGTCCATGAATTAAGGAGGTGTCGGACATGGCTCCCCACATTTCGGCAACGCCCTTGATGCGGAATTTGGTCCGGAGGGCATTGCCGCAAGTGTCGATGTCGCCGAGGTCAGGACGAAATAAGCCTTTGCGGGCGTATTTAGGACGGCCTTCATTGTTCATGAAGGCGAGGCTGAGCGCGGTGACAGCTCCAGAACTGGAGCCACCCACAAAAATCATGGAAGTGTCGATGCCATAGTCTTCTTGATGCGAGACCAAAAAACGCATGGCAGCATGGGCATCCTGCCTTGCCAGGAAAGAAGCCTAACCTGTGGTCGATGGAAGCCGTCACATAACCTAACGAAGCGAGGTGCCGGCACCAATTGGTGATTTTTGAATCGTCTTTCGACCCGAAATAATACGCGCCACCGTAAATCAACATCACCAACGGACGTTTTTTTAAAGTGTCGTTTTGCGGCCTGAAAATGTCAAGACAGAGGTCCAATGGGACTGTTCTTCTGACATCAACCACCCGGAGAATCTTGCCCATGGGTTTGGTATTGTCGTCTATTTCCGACCAAAAGCCAGGGGAATTGGCGTAGCAGATGTCGCTGATTTTCTCCACCGCAAATAAGGTGTCCTGATAACGTTTGTTCCCGAAATCCTGAAAAGCTGGTGCCTCATGAATTTGAAAACGGAAAACAGCAGTGTCCAATGTACTTAATTGAGCATAGCCATAGGCCTGTCGCTCATCCATGAATTCGATGCAAGGACGGAAAATCTCCTCGTGGTCTTCGTAATAAAGGACCGCATTGTGACCTTTGGCTTCCAGTTTGAAAGGAAGGGTGTCGGTCAAGGTTTCCTCCAATGACATGTAGTGCCCTCTGATGTTCAGGCTGTCGCTGTACTCGATGAACACAAGGAAGTCCTTGTCTCCAATAGTGCTTTTGAAAACGGTGGGGGTATCAATGATGGGGAAGCAGTCCCCGTTCTTAAACATGATAGGGTCAGGTGTGCTGTCGTTACCAAAGAGATGGGTACATAGTAGCAGACACATCGAAGCCAGAAAGAAAAAAGAGACAATTTTTTTCATTACTACTTTGATTTCGGTTTTTATGATGCGCCATGTCCTAATGTGTGTGATACAATTGTCATGTTGCTTTATCTGAAAACGGCTGCAAAAGTACGGTTTTTCTCGCTACGCAGAAAACAAAAGCCGCCGCAAAGGCACGAAAACCCTTGCGGCGGCACATTGTCTCAT
>CACXQO010000379.1 GCA_902769815.1 uncultured Bacteroidia bacterium
AAAAAACCCCTCCTGATGGGGAAAAAGGAGGGGAAAAACAATATAAAGATTATGAAAAAAATCCGACTTTATTTTTTCTCAATGCTTCAGCATCGAAAAGTGATGCAAAGATAAGCATTATTTTCATTCACGGCACACTTTTGGACTTTTTTTTGGAAATTTTTCCAATTTTTTATCCCATCAGGGTACAAAACGCCCTATTTCGTCCACGTTGGAGCCGTGTTCATGCGCCAGCAATCACTGCTTGGCGGCCATGACCAGCTGACCTCTGTAGTATAGGTCGCCGTCCACATAGTAAGCACGGTGCATCACATGCATGGTGCCGGTGGTCGGGTCGATGGTCACGTTAGGGGTTTCTGCCTTGTAATGTGTTCTTCTCTTCGCGCCTCTGGTGTGAGACTGTCTTCTTTTAGGATGTGCCATTTCTTTGTTATTTTAACTAGTTAATTACCAATTGTTTATTTATCGTTCAAATCGATGTCTTTCAAAGCGGCCCAGCGCGGGTCGATGGTGTCGGTTTCCTCCTCCTCGGCGGGCATACATTGGCCTTCGGGATGCACACGGTGCATCGGGATGGCGAGGATGATGTACTCGTACACCAACGGGCGGATGTCGTACTCGTTCAAATCGGGCGAAACGACAGCCACCTCATCCGACTCTTCGGCGTTCTCCGTTCCCAACTTGATGAAGAACTGCTGCTGGCTTTCAATCGGCAAGTCGAACTCGTCGGCGCAGCGGTCGCAAGGCACGCGCACCGTTCCCGCGAGGTCGAAATGCAGGGTCAGCATGGTTTCCTGTCGGTCAATATCCAACTTCACTGTCACCCTACCTTGCTGAACCTCAGAATAATCCATGCCAGCAAAGAAACCGTCGTTGATTTCATACTGGTAGGAATGGCTCCCCAAGGCGAGGCCACTAACCGGAATCAGGAATTCGTTCTTCTTTTCCATATCTGCCTAAAAACGGGCTGCAAAAGTACGGAATTAATTTGAATGTGGCACACTTAGGCTGCAATTTTCGCAAAATTCACTATTTTTGCCTCAGTGGCACACTTAGGCTGCAATTTTCGCAAAATTCACTATTTTTGCCTCACCAACAAGTCAACAAAACCGCAAACTATGACCCGCATCGACCGCATCACCCACATGGAAGCCCTCTTCGACAAGAGCGAGGAGGTCGTCCGCCGCCTCGATCAAGCCCTTGAGGACTTCGCCGCCCTCCAACCCGCCATCGCCGAACTGGAAGCCTATTACACCTCTCCCCAATGGCGCAAGGACTTTGAAGCCGACGAAGCCGGCAAACTGCCGAAAGACCTCAAGCGTGGGGTGCTTTCAGAGGACGGGCTTTGGAATTTGCTTTCGGATTATGGGCGGTTGAAGGAGATAACCAAGTTATAGGCCAACCAAGTTAAGATGCCCTGCTGCTCAACCCTGTTTTGTTGTTAAATTGACAAAACCGTTCCTTGTTGTTCCAAAATTTCCTACCTTTGCCGCGTTGCAGCACTACGTGTGCCGCAGCGCTGCAAAATTAAGGCGTTACTGACGCTTTGTTTTTGGATTATGGCATGGATAATATAAAACAAGAAATGAATCAACTAGCCAATACTGTTTATTCACATGCGGCCAACACCATCAAAGAGGCGATATTGGCCGCACAGTATGAGGCAGCCCGAGGCGTGAACGACATTCAGCTCATGCTCTACTTTGCCATTGGACGATACATTTCTTCAAATAGCCGCAAAGGGCATTGGGGTACCGATGCAATCGGCACCATCAGCCGGCTTTTACGTGCCGATTTGCCCGGATTACGGGGTTATTCGGAAACAAACATCAAAAGAATGCGTGGCTTTTTTGAGGAATGGAAAGAACTTGACCCGTTGAACGGCCAACCAAATTCGCCCATTCAAACGGACGATTCAGGAATTGTTTGCAAAGGCATTGACAATGATATTGTTACAAATTCGCCCATTCAAACGGGCGAATTATGTTCCGCTGCTGCATTGATGGACAAAATCGCCATTCTGCCCTTCGTTTTTCCCACCATTGATGCTTTTCCCGCCAATGATTTCCGCAGTATTGGGTTTACTCATCATTGCAACATCTTGGCCCAGTGCAAATTGCGCGAAGAACGCCTCTTCTACATCACCCTCTGCGCTCGTGAACACCTGACCCCCGATGGCATCAAGAACTGCATCAAGCAAGACCTTTTCGCCCGACGTGGCAGCCTGCCAAACAATTTCTTGCAAAAGTTGCCCACGGGCAACCTCGCAAAGCGAGCCATCCTTGCCTTCAAGGACCAATACATGCTCGATTTCATCAACGTTGAAGAACTTGGCGCCCGCGACATTGAGGAAGTGAACGAAACTGTAGTGGAACAGAAAATAGTGGACAACATCAAGAAATTCATCCTGCGCTTTGGCAAGGATTTCTTGTTTGTCGACAACCAATATACCATCACCGTAGCCGGTCATAACCACCGCATCGACCTTCTTTTCTTCAACCGTGAGTTGAACTGCCTTGTGGCTATCGAACTGAAGACGGGCGATTTCAAGCAGATTTACCTTGGTGAACTGAACGGTTACTTGCGGCTTCTCGACGATTATGTACGCAAGCCACACGAAAACCCAAGCATAGGCATCGTTTTGTGCAAAAGTGCTGACCGCACCTATGTCGAATACATGATACAAGACTACGACAAGCCCATGGGGGTAGCCACATGCAAGACCGCCACCGACATGCCAGAGCGTTTGCGCAAAGCCCTTCCCGACCAAGAAGCGCTAATGAAACTTATCGAAGAAGGGTGATTGTGTCCCGTTTTTTTTACTACCTTTGCCGCGTTGCAGCACCCCGTGTGCCGTTTTTGGAATCGCCATGCAAGAACTTGTAAGCATAGAATCTTCTGACCGTATCAAAGACTTGATT
>CACXQO010000380.1 GCA_902769815.1 uncultured Bacteroidia bacterium
GCCTTCGTTGCCGGTCATATCGCCACTCAAACGGTCGTTCACCAACTCCCAGCCCGAAGGCAGGTAGTACGACAAGGCCAGTTCCGTGACTTGCCACTCGCTCGGATTGGTCACCGTCATCTGCACTTTCAGGTCGGTGCCAGCGGTCAAGTTGGTGAGATTCACGGGATTGCCGTTCTTGTCGGTGTAGTTCACCGTCATTGTGATGAAATTGCCGCTTTCATTCATATCGTATTCGGCAACGGCAGTCTTGGTGAACAGGTTGGCGACCATCTTCTCGTTGGTGTTGTTCTTGATTTCGAGCGTGTTGTTGCCCAATTTCGGCGTGAAGCCAAAGCCCGCAGAGGCCATATTGGTGTTCAGCGTGCGTTCCTCGCTGTTCACCTTTACGGTGGCGGAGAGGTTGACGTTACTTAGGTTCATCTTTTCGGCATACTTGCCTAAGACAAAGAGCGAGAACGCCGTGGTTTGGGTGTCCATCCATCGGTCGCCGCTAATCATACCGCAAACGCTATTGATGTTGTTCTGCACCGTTTGCTGGTCAATGTCGCAGAGCATTTGGACGTAGGTCAGGAAAGCCAAATCGCGGGTGCGGGAGCCGAAGGAAGTGTAATAGTCAGACATCCTTTCGCCCTCTTCCACATTGGGCAGCAGGTTCTGCGCAATGGTGGTCTTGCCCGTTTGCGCGAAGGCGGCAGCGGCCAACGCCTTGGTCAGCGGATAGTGCATCTCGATTTCCTTGAAGCGGTTCATCGCGCCCATTTCGGCTTTGCCAGCCAAAGCCAGCACGAAGAGACGGTAGGCTTGGATGGTTTCGCCCTGCTTGAAGTCAGGATTGTTCTTCCACTGCTTGGCGCGGTCGGCTTGGTATTTCAGCAAGCCGTCAATGAAGTATTGCGGCACGTTAAAACCTTGTTTCTGAGCCTCCACCAAGAAGTGCAAAGCGTAAATCTCCGTCCACGGGTCTGTGTAAGTGCCTCCAATCCAGTTGGTCATCGAATTATCGGACTTCTGATAGGCCTTCAGGTTGGTGATGGCAGCCTCAATATTGCTGCGCATCGCTTCCTTTTCCTTGTCGTCGAGTTGGACAAAATAATTGAGGTAAAGTTGCGGGAAAGCCTTGGAAGTCAACTGTTCAAGGCAGCCGTGCGGATAATCCATCAGATAATCGATGCGGCCAAAGAGGTCGACAGGCAACAGGCTCGAAACGGTGATTTTGCCCTGTTGCAAACCGTCAATGCCAGTGAGATTGAACGGTACGCTCACCGTTTGCCCAGCCTCGATTTCCTTGGTAATCGTGCTGCGATGCTCGGCGTAAGGCATACGAATCGGCATCACCGTCGAGGATTCGGCTGTGTAGCCCTCGCCCGTCACCGTGAGTTTCAATTCGGCATTGCCCAAAGTCTTGGGGATGCTTGTCCTGACCGCAATAATACCCTCGCCATTGCTGTCAATCGTGACCATAGTCGGCAGATTGCCAACGGGTTCAAGGTTCTTGTTATCGAATTTTATCGGCAAGGTCTTACCCTTCATCGTCGGGGCTTGCACTTGGACTTTCAGGTTCAGTTCATCGCCGGGAGCAACCACTCGCGGCAGAGAAGGATAGAGCGTAATTGGGTCGACGACCTTCATCTGCTTTTCAGCCGAGCCAAAAGCCTTGCCATTGCCCTTGGCAACCACCATAAAGCGCAGGGCACCAGAGCATTGCGGCACTTCAAAACTATGGGTGTTTTCTTGTCCCGCCTTCAACTCGAAAGGTCCCAAAGTGACGGCATAGGCCTTGAAACGGTTGTCCAAAGTGATTTCCTGATTGAGAATACCGTCATTGGCGTAGTTGTCCCAAGTGCGAACACTCAATGCCTGCTTGCTGTTGAAATAGCCGTAAGGGTTCGGGGTCTTGAAATTGGTGAGACCGAGAATGCCTTCGTCGACGATGGCCAAAGTGTAGGTCATGGCTTGCTTGGTGGCCTCGCTCACCTTCACCTCAATCTTCTTGTTCGTGTTGGCCGTTTCGGGCACTTGGAGATTGGGTTGCAACTGCAAATCCTTCTTCTCCACCTTCACCGGCACCACGCCATACAAAATCAGAGCGACATAGACATACACATTCGGAACCATCTCCTCCGTGGCTGTGATTTCCACCTTGCCCTCTTGACCGAGATTTTCGACCAACATGTTCTGCAAAACCCTGTCGTTGGCCTCGACGGTTACGAGTGCCTTGGCCTTGTCGTTGGCTGGGAACGTGACGACCATCTTCTCGCCCACCTGATAGCTTTCGGCAGAGGTGTTCATTGCCAGCTGAGCGGGAGCGCCCGAAGCACTCGACGAATGGCCATAGCCCCAATCGAAACTGATGACTTTGGCAAACTGATGGCCGCCCTGCTTGTCGTTCACCACAAAGAGATAACTGCCCCATTTTTCGTTAGGGATGTTGAAAGTGACGGAAGTCGTGCCGTTGCAGGTCAAGGTGCCGTTTTGAACGGGAGCCTTGTAAGTGCCTGAAGCATAGCGTTGCAGCGAATACTGATCCTCACTCGACCACCACCAATAAGAATCCAACTTATACAAGGCATATTCCAGGGCAACCGCCGACTGATAAGCCGCGCCGTCCTCTCCGACCATCGCGATATTGAACTTCCAGTCCTTGCCCGTGTCGTAGTAACTGCCGTATTTTGAGGAAGTTTCGGGCAAATCCACGCCCACATAACGCTGGAAGGGAGAAAGTTTTGCCTTGAAGGAAGCAATGCTGAAGTCGCCGCCCTGCTCGAAAACCTTCACCGTGAAGGTGCCGTTCATCATCTGCGAGGCGTAAACATCCTTCATCGGGCCAAAACCTATGTTGGCGACGCCTTCCGAATTGAGGTTGCCGCTGAACAGCGAAATCTCCTGTGGCTCAAAACTTTGCGTTTCGTTGACGAAGGAATAATTGGCGAAATTCTTAAATGTGGTTTCGCCGCCGCGCAATTTCACATCCACTTCAGCCTTCAAACCGTTGGCTTTCATGCCATTGAGCCATCTCGAGGTCAGATTGACACGCTCATTGCGCGACAAACTGACCACTTCAGGCAAGTTAAAGTTGATTTCCAAGCGGTTAGGCTTCACGGTTTCCACGCGAAGGTTTTTGGTAATGGTGCTTGTGCCCACCTTGAAACGCGCCGTCCACACTCCCGTTTCGTCGCTGACGTTGGTCGGGACGCGGAAGCAATAAATGTCATTCACGGGCTTGGTGTTCACCTGCTTGGCATAGAGTCGACCTGTCGCGTCAACCACCTCAAGGACAACAGGATAGTCGGCAGGCACGCTCGATTCGAAGTCGTTCAGCATCAAGTTGAGTTGCATCTCATCACCTGGCCGCCACACGCCACGATTGCTGTAGGCAAAGCCTGAAACGCCCTTCTCGACAGGCTCGCCCGCCACATCGAAACGGCTGTAAGAGAGCGCATTGCCATCGTTTAACTTTATCACCGACTTGCTGCCTTTCTTGTCCGTGACCATCACGAAGGCAGGACGATTTTCGCACTTCAGTTGCGCGTGACCCTGCACATCGGTGCTACCTTTGACCAATTCCTGACGCTGGAAACTGTAGGCCGTCACCTGCGCGCCCGAAACCGGCGTGGCATCGGAAATCCTGTAGACAAACACATCAACCGCGTCGCTGCGACCCATTTTTGCGGTCAAGGCCAAGTCGCTGACGACGATGTTCTTTTTCTGCTCCACATAGTTATAATAATAGAAACCATTCGGGTCGCCCCACTCGCCGTCGTAGCGGTATTCCTTGTAATCGTAGGCGTTGCCGTCCCAATAGGAAGCCTCAAGTGCCTCGTTTTCA
>CACXQO010000381.1 GCA_902769815.1 uncultured Bacteroidia bacterium
GTAGATGCCCATCATCGAGGAGAGGAAATTGTCCATGAAGCCCACTTTCACCTCGGCGTTGGGGAAGTCGAGGGTGTAGTTCCTGCTATAGAAATCATACCCCTTGATGGTGAGGTAGCCCGCCTGATAGAGCAAAGGCAGTGCGGAGGTCATGGCCTCGGTGGGCACGTCGAACTGCGAGGAAGGCACTTGAAGTTGCTCCAGTTCAAGCAAGTTCGTGTTGAAGCGTTTCATCGCATCGAAAAGGAAGGTGGGCGTGCCACTACCGAACCAGTAGTAATCCAACTTCTTGGATTTGAACGCATTGACAAGGCTATAAGGATTGAAGATGTCTTGTGAATCCTCACCGAAATGATACCCGTCATATTGTTGCTTCAGCATGTCGATCATTTCCTCCTTGGAGCAATGGTAACGGTCGGCAAGCATTTGGATGTCGGGGTCGAAGACGGTGAGCATCTCGTCCTTGGTGATGCCGCAGAGGGCGGTATATTCCCCGTCCATTGAGATGTTGGTCAGGTTGTTCAGCGTGGAGAAGATGCTCAGTTGGCTGAACTTGGTGATGCCCGTGATGAAGACGAACTGCTCGTCCTTGTCGCAGGCTTTGACAACTTGGTAGAACTCCTGCATGATATGGCGCACCTGTTCCAATTGATCCGGCTTGTGCAGGTAATCCAACAGGGGCGCGTCGTATTCATCCAAAATGACAACGGTTTTCAGCCCAGTGTCTTCATGCAGGCCTTGGACAAGTTCCTTGAACCTCGTGCCGGGCGAGCCTTCGGATTTTTGCCTTTTGTATCTCCTTTCGTGGTAGTCCAATTGGCTGTGCAGTTCCTCAATGATTTGGCCAATCTCGTATTTGTTCTTGCAAGTGCTCATGTCGAAATGCAACACGGGGTGCTGCTTCCAGTCCTTTTCCAACTCGCCGATGGCCAGACCTTCAAACAAGTCCTTGCGGCCTTGGAAATAGTATTTCAATGTGCTGCAAAGCAACGACTTGCCGAACCTTCGCGGTCGGCTGAGGAAGACGAATTTCGATTCTTTTGTCAGTTTGGGACGGCTGAGGAAAACGAATTTCGATTCTTTTGTCAGTTTGTAGATAAGGTCTGTCTTGTCCACATAGATGCGTCCGTCTTGTCTGACGCTTTCAAAATCGGCGATGCCGGCGGTGTAGAGTCTCATGGGTAGCATGGCGATATAGGTTTTTCCGCTGCAAAAATAGCATTTTTTTGGCTTTTTGGCTCTTTTGGTGTTCCTCTTTTCACTAAAACAACGCACTCGGGTTGATTTGCAGGAATTCCTCGGCCTTGAGGCCACCATCGCCAATGACAATGGTTTTCGCATCCTTATACTGCTTGCGGAACTCGCCCAAGCCGGAATTGCTGTCGTCAGTGTTGCTTTTCACCTCAATGGCAAGGAGTTGGCCGTTCTTTTCCAGCACATAATCCACCTCACGCCCGGTTTTGTCGCGCCAATAATAGGTTTTATAGCGTCCTGCGTTGGCTCCATTGACGATATAGGCACCAATGGCCGACTCGAACAGCCTACCCCATAGCCTTGAATCGACAATCGCGTCACGAAAACTTTTGCCGCAATAGATGTTCTTCAAAGCATTGTTGAAGACTTGGAATTTCGGCACACTGTTCCGCTTCCGCGCTCCGTCTGAAGCGTATTTGCCCAAGGTGCGTACCAAGCCCGCCTCACCCAAAAGGTCAATATAAGCGGCCAAGGTGGTCACATTCCCTGCGTCCTGCAGTTGCCCCATCATCTTGGTCAACGAAAGTTCCATGCCCGAATAAGACGAAGCCAATTCAAAAGCCTGCCGAAGCAAAGCGGGCTTCATCACCTTCACGCCTTGCAAAATATCCTTGTTGATGGTAGCCTCGATGATGGAACCTATGATGTATTCCAGCCAACGATTCTCATCGCCAACCAAAGGAGCGGCACCCGGGTAGGCACCAAAATACACATATTGTTCCAAAGAGAAGCCAAACGCCTCGCGCATTTCAGGATACGACCAATGCGGCATCACAATGCGCTCAAAGCGCCCCATAAGGCTGTCGGCCAAGCCATAGTCGAGCATCACCCGCGACGAGCCAAGCAACACCACCTTGATATTCACACCATTGAACGTGTCGGCATCCCATTCTTTCTTGACGGCCTCGCTCCACGAGTCAATCTTTTGCACCTCATCAACGACGAGAATATACTCCGTTGCGCCTTCCGCCTTCATCTTGCGCCTCACCGACTCCCAACATTCACTGATCCAGAACATGTTTCCCGCCGGCACCGCGTCAGCCGTAAACATGGAATAAGGCTGCGAAACATCGGCCAAAACCTGCCGCACCACCGTCGATTTTCCCACCTGACGAGGCCCCATCACCACTTGAATAAACCTTCTTGGTTCTTCAAGTCGTTTTTTTATCACTTGATAATCAATTCTTTGAAACATATTATATAATTTTACTCAATGGATTGAGTAAAATTACTCAATTCGTTGAGTAATTTTACTTCACGGGGCAAAATTATGAATATTTCCGTTAATCGGCAAGCGAAAGAAAACAATTTTCTGTCACCTCAGCCAAAGCACCTGCCCTTTGCTGATGCGGGCGTCTTTTTTCATTCCGTTCTTTTTCAGGATCTTTTCGGGCTTCACGGCGAAGCGCAAGGCCACATCGCGGAGGGTTTCGCCTTCGGCGACGGTGTATTTCTTGGCCTTCCAGTTGCTGTTGCGCAACTTGGAGAGATACACCACATCGCCGCTGTGGAAGACCATCTCGTCGGGGCGTTTCAGCAAATTGTAATCGCAGAATTTC
>CACXQO010000382.1 GCA_902769815.1 uncultured Bacteroidia bacterium
TTTCGGCGGTGCTTTCCACTCCCCGACCATCTATGCTTTCACCGAATCGTGGCAAACCGAAACAGAATCTGAAATCAACTGGATTACAAGGAAATACATTAGCCCACAATCCTACTACGAATACACTTTCATTAGCCCTTTGAAGTGGATTGGGAGCATGGCTTTTGTCGTCCAAAACCGTGGCATTATCAGCCTTGACGCAGAATATCAGAATTATGGTGCGGCCAAGTTCACCGCCAATGACTGGAATTATGACACCGTCAACTTCAACATCAGAAACACTTACGGGCGCACCCTCAACTTCCGCCTCGGCAGCGAGTGGGACCTTGGCGGATCCTACCTTCGTTTGGGCGCAGCCTATTACGGCAGTCCATTGGGTTTAGGAAAATCTGATGGCAGTGTCAAGAAAGCCTCAGTCGGCATCAGTGTGCCCGCAGGCACAGCCGTCACTTTCGATTTTGCCTACGAACTCACATACGGCAAAAACCAAATCACCCTTTACGATGCAGGCAATCAGGGCATCGAACCTGTCACGCAAAGGCAATTCAAGCACCTCCTTTTGACCACCCTCAAGGTGAGGTTCTGAACAAAAAAAGGGCCACACGAATGTGACCCCAAACCAAAAAAACACTATTTTTTACGTTATGCGTTATATTGCGCAATGATGTCTTTGTCCACCAAGATACGTCCACAATATTCACACACGATGATTTTCTTGTGCGTGCAGATGTCTAATTGGTGTTGCGGAGGAATACGGTTGAAGCAACCACCACAAGCCTCATCGAAAATGCCGACCACGGCGAGGCCGTTGCGGGCGTTCTTGCGGATGCGCTTGTAAGCGACAAGCAGACGATCTTCAACGAATTTCTCGGCTTCGGCTGAACGCTCAAGCAGTTGTTCCTCTTCCTTTTCGGTGCCTTCCACTAACGAATGGAGTTCCACTTTTTTCTCCTTCAGAGCCGATTTCAGCTCGTTCAAGCGCATTTGAGCCTCAGCAACCTTGGCGGCCACATCATTGTCCTTGGCCGTGATTTCCTTGATGCGCTTCTCCGAAAGTTGATTATCAAGTGTTTGATATTCAATCTCTTTTGTCAGCGAATCATACTCACGGTTGTTGCGGACATTGTTCTGCTGCTCCTCATATTTCTTAATCAAGGCTTCAGTTTCCTTGATCTTGATTTTATAGTTGGTGATGTCCGATTGATACTTCTTGCTTTCCGCCTTGAAGTTGGAAATACGGGTTTCCAAACCAGCGATTTCGTCCTCAATATCCTGAATTTCAAGGGGAAGATTGCCACGATAGGCGCGGATTTCGTCAATCTTGGAGTCCACCTGTTGCAAAGTGTAAAGGGCCACCAATTTCTGCTCGACGCTCACTTCAACCGACACTTCGCCAGCAGGTTCGGATTCGGTCGCAGCCTCCGCAGGCTCTTCCTTCACTTCTTCCTTGACCTCAGCGATTTCTTCCTTGATTTCCTCCTTAACCTCTTCCTTCACTTCCTCTTTAACTTCTTCAACCACAGGAGTTTCCTCCACTTTCTTGGTGGTTTTTTTCGCAGTCTTCTTGGGTTTTTCCTCAGCGGTTTCCTCCTTGACTTCGGTTTCCTCAACTTCAGGGTTTTCCTCAACCTTGGCGGTCTTTTTGGTTACCTTCTTGGTTTCCTTAACTTCTTTAGCCTCAGCAACTTCAGTCACTTCAGCCTCTTCATTATTCACTTTCTTAGCCATATTGTTGATTTCTAATTTCTTACAAAATAATGAACCGCATTTGTCCTCGTTTCAGCGATTTCGGCTGCAAATTTAGGAAATTTTTTCCGAATCAAGTCACATAATAATTCTTTCGTGAATTGTTCGGTCTCGAAATGCCCATCGACTAATAAAATGTTGCCTTCGGGGACGAAAAAGTCGTGATATTTGATGTCGGCGGTAAGATAAGCATCGGCATGATTTTTCATCGCATCGGCCATAAACGGAACCCCTGCCCCACCACAAAGTGCGACTTTCTGAATTTTACGACCTGTCAAAGCAGAATGGCGCAAACAAGGCGAGCCGATTGTTTTGGCCACAAGGTTCAGAAACTCAAGTTCATCCATCGGTTTTTCAAACTCACCCACCATGCCTGCTCCACAAAATTCAGGTGAACATTCAGAAGGTTGCAGAATGTGCAAATTCTTCAAGCCCAACTTTTCCGCGAGGACACGACTCACACCTAAATAACTGTTATCCAAATTAGTGTGCATGGAAATCATAGTGATGTCGTGCTTGACGGCTTTCATCACAGCACGCTCGATGTAGGTTTCGGGAGTCAAATGCTTTGGCGATGGCCTCGTCTACGATTTCTTCGGTTATATCCAAGCAAATCAATGCTTTACGTGCTTCTGCGTTCATGTCACCGACTTGCAGGCCTGCATTGTCGTAACTTTCTTGCCAATGCAGCGGTGCAATCTCGGTAATGCAATCCAAAATGTCTTTTACGGTCATATTTTCAAAATTTGGCTCAAAATTAGGAATTTTTGCCTAATTTTGACCCCCATAATGAGAATTTTACTATTGCCCATATCGCTTTTGTATCACATTGCGCTGAAAATCAGGCATAAACTTTACGATTGGCGGATTTTGAAAAAGACGCGATTCGAGAAGCCTGTGATTTGCGTGGGCAACCTCTGCCTCGGTGGAAGCGGCAAAACGCCCACGGTGGAATACCTTATTAATATATTGCGCGACAAATACAAAGTGGCAACGTTGAGTCGGGGCTACGGGCGCAAGACGAAAGGTTTTCAAATGGCTGACAATCAAAGCACATACGAAACCATTGGCGACGAACCGCTGCAATATTTCAGGAAGTTTCAAGGGATTTTGGTCGCAGTGGATGAAGACCGTGTGGATGGCACAGGCAAACTGCTTACCTTTCCTCACCGTGCTGAAGTCGTTCTCTTGGACGACGCTTTCCAACACCGACCCATCATAGCGGGATTGAACATCCTACTGACTGAATATCAGCACCTTTATTGCGACGATTTCCTCTTCCCTACCGGCACTTTGCGCGACATCAAGTCTGCCGCCAAACGCGCACAAATCATCGTGGTCAGCAAGTCGCCGAAGAATTTGGATGAAAGAGAAAAACAACAGATTATCAGAAAGTTAAAGCCAACAAACGGGCAAAAAGTGTTTTTCTCCTATTTGGAATACGCTCCTTTGCAGCCTTTGAACGAGGCGGCCAAACAATTTGAGGTTGCTAAAGCCCATTCCGCCCTGCTGTTTTGCGGCATTGCAAATCCGAAACCACTCATCAAGGAACTTTACAAACGATTCCAAACATTTGGTTATCTGACTTTTGCAGACCATCATGCCTACACCGAAGACGATTTGATAACCATCCTGCAACGATTTGGGCATCTCGAAGGCGAGCAAAAAATCATCGTCACCACCGAAAAAGATGCCGCCCGATTGACAAATTCTCCTTATTTTTGTCAGTTTGAAACTGCGCCGCTGTTCGCTTTGCCCGTTGGCGTAAGGTTCCACGAAGAAAAAAAGTTTAACGAAGAAATATTGAACTATGTACGAGAAGATACTCACTACAATTGATTATATTAACCTGAAAACGAGAAATTTCCGTCCAGAAATCGGTATCGTTTTAGGTTCTGGTTTGGGCGGTTTGGCCAATGGCATCACCGTGCAACACGCCATCCCTTATTCTGACATCCCGAACTTCCCTGTTTCCACTGTGCAAGGCCACAAGGGGCAACTGCTCTTTGGCACCATTGCCGGTCGGCGTGTGGTGGCCATGCAAGGGCGTTTCCACTTCTATGAAGGCTACCCGATAGAAACCGTCACCTTCCCCATTCGCGTGATGATGCAGTTGGGCATACAATTCCTCATCCTCAGCAACGCCGCTGGCGGCCTCAACCCCGACTTCAAGGTGGGCGACAT
>CACXQO010000383.1 GCA_902769815.1 uncultured Bacteroidia bacterium
GATGGAGTCGCGCTGCAACTGCCTCGGCGTGAGGCTCACGACGGTATCTTGATAACCGATGCACGAATAATAAAGGTTGACGGCCTTGCTGCGGTCGTATAGCGGCAGTTCGTAACGGCCTTTGGTATCAGTGCTGGTGCCATATTGTGTGTTCGCGATGCTGATGTTCACGTTTTCCACGCCGAGGTTGCCGTAAACAATGGTGTTGGTTTGGGCGGAAAGCGAAAAGGCCAGAAAAAGCAAGGCAATTGTGAAGGTAAAGCTCTTTTTCATAAGCGGAGAGTTTACTGAAATTGAGGGCAAAAATAGCTATTTTTCGGCAAACAACATAGTTCGGTGCAGGTTTATTTCACCTCCTCCGTGTCATACTTACACTTTTTCCAAAACCACCAGACACCGTATGCCAGCAAAACAAGGCCAACGACAAGGATAATCAGATACAAGGCATTGGTTTGATTGCTCAAATCAATGGCTGTGAGTGAATTGTTGGTGATATGGATGATGATGCCCGGGATGATGCTTCCCGTGCGCCAGTAGAGCCAGCCAGCGAGTATTCCGAACAGCATAGCCGTGACAAAATTCGCCCCAAATCCATGAAACGAAGCGAAAATAATGGCAGAGACGAGGATGGCTATCCACGGGCGGCATCGCGTTTTCAGCAGACCACCAAGAATAATGCCGCGAAAACAAATCTCTTCTCCTATTGGGGCAAAAATGCAGGCATTGAGTATTCCGGCAATTCCGGAAACAAGCCGTTGACGACGCTCTAATTCTTCACCCTGAAATTGAAGGTCAACATCAAGCAAAGACAATGCTGAAAACAAAACAAACGCTTGAGATGCGGCAATCAAGACAGACATGCCGACGGCAGGCCAGACCATACGCCGCTCAATGTGACCAAATGACAGCTCAACATAGCGTTTGCCGAAAAAAATGATAATCATTAGGACATATCCCAATAGTTGCGACCATTTCAAGATTTCATAGTTTGCAGGGCTCGTAAAGAAGCGTCCTACGATTGCACCGATGATTGGTGGAGCCAAAAACAAGCCCAACCAAAGCAGAAACAGCTTTATCGTTTTACCTATTCCATCATCCATATTTCTATTGTTTTAATTTGCAAAATTACAACTTTTCAATGAAAACCAAGTATTTGGATTTGAACTGGAACCCCGTTTGTTATGTATCCTGATTGTCCTTTTCCAAATCCTCCAAAACCATCTCCAACTTCAGTTCGACATCAGGAGTAACATACACATTGCTGATAAAATAGGCCACCAATAGGAGTAGAGCGATCAAGAAACACACAAATAAAACGATAAATGCTTGTTCTAAATTTGATGGCCAATTTAAGACAAGCACGTATGTACCCCAAGCCAATATAAGAACAATGGATAAAAACCACATAAATCCATTTCCTTTTTTGTAGATTTTCAGGGCCTTACGGAGACGCCGAGCGTATTCCGTTACGGGCAGAGAGGCGGAATTGCCGTGGCGAACCACACAATACATATAAATGCTTATGATGAGCAGTCCCACGCACAAGAGTAAAAATATCCCAAGTTCAAGTTTCCAATAAAAGTATGCTGCCAACAAGGTAAACATGATGATTCTGCCAATCAGTTTCCGCTGCAATTCGGAAACGTGTTTTTTTGTGGCTTCGCTGACAAGCTTTTCGTCAACGATGCTTTCGTTTTCCAGCTTTTCGTTTAAGGTGGCCAATTGCGCCCGCATTTCTTCCAATTCGTTGTTTTCCATTGTTTTGCGTTTTTATTCGTTTGACATTTTCTTCAGTTGTTCCTTGATTCTGACCAATTTGACGGAGACGTTCTTGGTGGAGATGCCGATGATTTGCCCGATTCATAGCTCATATTTTCGAGCCAAAGCAAGATGATGGCCCTATCGACTACGCCGAGTTTGTTGATGCGGCGGTAGAGTTGCTGGATTTGCCGGGTGTCGTCGTCGGTGTCGGTGAAGAGGTTGATGTCCATCGAGAGCGGCACGGTTTCCACGCTGCGTTTCTTCTTGCGCTCGGCGGTGAGGCAGGTGTTGAGGCTGACGCGCCAAATCCAAGTCTTCACGTCGCATTGCCCCTTGAACGAGTCGAAGCCCCGCCAAAGGTTGATGAGCGTCTCTTGAAACAGGTCGTTCACCTCGTCCTGATCCTTCGAGAAGAGGTAGCACACGGTGAAGATGGTGTTTTTGTGTGCTTTCACGGTGTCGGTAAACTCTTTTTCTTTCTCTTTCATCGTTCAGAATCGTTTGCCAATTAGACGCAAAATCAGCGAAAAAACTACAAAGAAAGAAAATTTTTCTCAAAAATGTTTGCAGTATTGAAAAAAGTTGTACTTTTGCACCGCAATTCGCAAGCGGAAACCTTGAGCGAAAGTGACAAGGTTCCCGATTTGCAAGCAAAGCGGAAATAGCTCAGTTGGTAGAGCACGACCTTGCCAAGGTCGGGGTCGCGAGTTCGAGTCTCGTTTTCCGCTCCAAGGCGGAATTCTTGGAACAGCGAGTGCAGAAGCAAAGTTTACTTTGATTATGCCGAGTCGTGAACAAGAATGCCGACTGCTGAAAGCAGGCGGAAATAGCTCAGTTGGTAGAGCACGACCTTGCCAAGGTCGGGGTCGCGAGTTCGAGTCTCGTTTTCCGCTCCACAAGGTCCCGATGGAAGTCGGGACTGAGTGGTGGAATTGGTAGACACGAGGGACTTAAAATCCCTTGGCCTTTAAAGCCGTGCCGGTTCGAGCCCGGCCTCGGGTACAATAAGAAACCCCAATATTATTGATAGTCAATATATTGGGATTTTTATTTTTGTGTTTTTCCCCACTTTTTCCCCATTTATTCCAAAATAAGACAAAAACAGCACCGAAAAACGGGTGTTTCACGGTGCTGGTGCATTAGAAATATTCCCTACGGAAATACGGTGCAAAGATAGCACTTTTTTTGATACTTGTTCAAGTGTTCAAGTGTTCGTTCACTTGAACGGGACAAACGCCTTGAACGGCTTGAACACTTTGAACATACTTGAACGCCTTGAACGCTTTGAACGGCTTGAACGGCTTGAACGCTTTGAACGGCTCTATTCATCGCGCGTGTAGGGATTGTAACAAAGTGAAACAAAATCCCCGCTCAACGGTTGAGGTTGAGCGGGGCGGGGTTGTGGATTACTACTTTTGGAACCGGTCAACGATTGTCTTCCTCGGCTTCGCGAAGTCCACCTTCACCACCTTGCCCTCCGTCTTCGCCTTGGGTGTCTTCACCTCAACCTTGATTTCAGGCATGGGCGCAAATTCAGGGTGTTCCAAATAGAAAACAAAGTCCCTCACATAAAAGCCCAAAGAATCTTGCACACGCTTCATGTCCTCTTGGAGTTTCTCACACGCCCATTGTATCAGGGCGGCACTTTCATTCCCTGTCATCATAGCCCGCTGA
>CACXQO010000384.1 GCA_902769815.1 uncultured Bacteroidia bacterium
CACCATTGTTTTCGACGAACCGCAACGCATTGAAGGACAGAAATCTGTGCTTCAGTTCACCGTCGACCCCATCGAGAATGTCCGCCTCGGCTTCATCGGCCTCGGTATGCGCGGTCCCGATGCCGTTGACAGAATGACTTACATTGATGGCGTGACTGTCAATGCCCTGTGCGACATCGAGCCTGACCGCGTGGAAGCCGTACAAACCAAGATTTTGGAAGCCAAAGGCCTGCCGCGTGCAGCCGCTTACACGGGCAATGAAGGCTGGAAAGAACTTTGCGAGCGCGACGACATCGACCTCGTTTACATCTGCACCGACTGGAAAAACCATGTCCCGATGGCTGTCTACGCCATGCAACACGGCAAACATGTGGCCGTGGAAGTGCCTGCCGCCACCTCGATTGAGGAGTGCTGGCAACTCGTGGACGTGGCCGAACAAACCCAACGCCACTGCATGATGCTCGAAAACTGCTGCTACGATTTTTTCGAACTGACCGCCCTCAACATGGCGCAACAAGGCATGTTCGGTGAACTCATCCACGGCGAAGGTGCCTACATCCACAACCTTGAGCCTTTTTGGCACGAATACTACGCCAACTGGCGTTTGGAGTTCAACCAAAACCACGCCGGCGACGTCTATCCCACGCACGGATTGGGACCTCTCTGTCAAGCCTTTAACATCCACCGTGGCGACCGCATGAAGACCTTGGTCTGCATGAGCACGCCGTCCTACAACGGCAAGAAAATCGCAAAGGAAATGATGGGCGTTGACGACTTCGCCAACGGCGACATGACGACCACAATGATTCAAACAGAAAAGGGCAAGACCCTGCTCATCGAGCATAATGTCTACACTTACAGGCCTTACAATCGCCTATATCAACTCACTGGAACTGAAGGCTTTGCCAACAAATATCCAACGGGAGGTTTCACTGTTCTTGAGGACAAGTTGCCCGAAGGTTTCCTCGCCGAAGGTCAACACCTTAACCCACATGGCTTTGTACCCGCTGAGGTACGCGACAAGATTATGAAGGATTACCTCCACCCCATCGCAGTTGAAATCGAGGAAAAGGCCAAGGAGGTGGGAGGCCACGGCGGCATGGACTTCGTGATGGACTACCGCCTGATTTATTGCCTGCAACATGGCTTGCCGCTTGACCAAGACGTGTACGATGCCGCCGAATGGTCATGCCTCGGCGAACTATCCGCAGCCAGCATCGAAAACGGTGGAATGCCCGTCCAAATGCCCGACTTCACGCGCGGCGATTGGGACAAAGTGAAAGGTTATAAACACGCTGAATAATATGTACTCCTGTCCCATCCAAATCAGAATGAGCGACCTTGACCCTTACAATCACGTCAATAACGGGTCGCAGTGCAATTATTTCGACATGGGCCGAAGCCGATATTTCGAGCATGTCTTCCAAACCAAAATCGACTGGCTCACATTCAAATACGTCCTTGTCCACGTGGATTTGGACTTCCGCCATCCCGTGCTGTTCCACGACCCGATTGTGTGCGAGAGCCGCGTCACCGAGATGGGCAACTCCAGTTTCAAGATGGAGCAATGCCTCAAGGATGCCGAAACGGGCGAGGTCAAGACCTTGTGCCACGCCGTGGTGGACTATTTCGACCGCGAGGCGAACAAGGCGGAACGGATTCCCGATGAAGAACGTGAGATGTTGATAAACGAATCGAAAAAAATGGCCAATGGCTATGGCCTATGGCAGCTTAAACTGAATGGTAAGTCCAAATTCTTGTAAAAGCTGCCATAGAGGACATTGTCATAGGCCATGGTTTATAAAACAAAGATCTATTCCAATGAAAAAACTGACTTTTACCTTAATCTTAATTAGCCTCATCGCTGCAATGAGCCTCCAAGCCCAAACCGAAGCCGAACTCAACGCTTGGAACGATGTCAACATCTACGAAATCAACAAGGTAATGCCACGTGCCAATGTGATTCCAGTAGGTTCGGAATGGTCGCAATGCCTCAACGGCGAATGGAAGTTCAATTGGGTGGACACACCCTCAAAGGCACCTGCCGATTTCTATAAGGAAGGCTACGATGCTTCCGATTGGAAAACTATTAAAGTACCTGCCAATTGGGAACTGAACGGCTACGGAACCCCGATTTATGTCAATGTGGACAACGAATTTCGTCCCAACGAGCCACCATTTGCTCCTACGGTGGACAATCCTGTAGGCTGCTATATTACTGATTTTCGAATTCCTAAATCCTGGAAAGACAGACGGGTTTACCTTAACTTTGGCGCTGTGAAATCAGCCTATTATGTTTGGGTGAACGGACAGTTTGTAGGCTTTAATGAGGATGCCAAGACGAATGCGGATTTTGACATCACACCTTACATAAAGACAGGAGATAACAAGTTGGCCATGAAGGTCTATCGTTTTTCTAATGGCTCCTATTTTGAATGTCAGGACTTTTGGCGTTTGAGCGGCATCGAGCGCGATGTGGTGCTGTATTCCAAACCACAGATTAGTATTTATGATTATTATGTTCTTGCTAGATTGGATGAGACATATCGTAACGGTACTTTTGACATTGACTTGATTATTGATAGACCAACGATTAATGCTGTGAAAAAGGAAAGGTTAGTCGTTTCATTGTTTGATGGAGAGAAAGAGGTGCTTAGGCTTGAAAAGAGTTTATTTAATCAAGGAGAACATATTAGGATGAGAAATGAGGTTATTCCAAACATCAAACCGTGGTCGGCAGAGCATCCTAATCTTTACCGTTTAGAAATAAAGATTCTGGACAAGAAGGGTAAGGAAATTGAACGCCTTGAAAACCACATTGGTTTCCGAACTTCGGAAATCAAGGACGGCAAACTGCTCATCAACGGGCAGTATGTATTAATAAAAGGTGTGAACCG
>CACXQO010000385.1 GCA_902769815.1 uncultured Bacteroidia bacterium
GAGGGCTTAACGTTTGCTGAATTGGAACTTCTTACGGGCACCGGGCTGACCGGGTTTCTTACGCTCGACCATACGCGGGTCGCGGCGCATCAAACCTTTGGCCTTCAGGGTGGGACGATACTCGGGATTGATTTCGCACAGGGCGCGGCTGATGGCGAGGCGAAGGGCCTCGGCCTGGCCGTTGATGCCGCCACCGTCGAGGTTGACCTTGATGTCGTATTGGCCGAGGGTTTCGGTCAGCATCATAGGCTGTTCAACCACATAGTGGAGGATGCTCGTCGGGAAGTACTCCTTGTAGTCGCGCTTGTTCACCGTAATGTTGCCACTGCCGGCCTTCATATAGATACGGGCCACGGCGGTCTTTCTTCTACCTAAAGCGTTGATAACTTCCATGATTAATTCTTGTATTGCTTATGAGTGTTGATTTTGAGTTCGATGGGCTGTTGCGCCTCATGGTTGTGGTTGGGACCTTCGTAGACGTAGAGGTTCCTGTAGATGGCATCGCCGAGTCTGTTCTTCGGGAGCATGCCACGCACGGCGTGTTCGAGAACGAAGGTGGGCTTGCGCTTGAGGTACTCAGCAACGGTTCTTGTACGTTGGCCACCCGGATAGCCGGTGTAGCGCATGTAGTACTTCTGTGTCATTTTGTTTCCAGTCAGGACCACTTTCTCTGCATTGATGATGATGACATTATCACCACAATCGCTGTGGGGAGTAAAGCATGCCTTCCTTTTGCCACGCAGAATCATGGCAACACTACCCTCTTTTGGGCGTGCAAAAATACATCTTTCTCCAATTCGTTCCAACTTTTTTGTGCATTAATTCACTTTCGCCCGAAAATCAATGCGTTAGAACCAACCAGAAACAGTTTTGGATGATTGAACGAGGCCGCAAAAGTACGACTTTTTTGGTTATTAGTGATGGATTAATTGAATTTTTTGCACTGAGCATGGGACTGGGGGATGGTTCTTTGCATTTTTTATCATATTTGATACTTTTGGATAAGAAAAAACATCTATCTTTGCAAATTGAAAATCGGATTTACAAAATGCAAAAACTAATAAAAAGGGCATCTCAAGACATTGTAAACCAATATCTTGAAATATTTCCAGCAGTGGTCATCCTAGGGTCAAGGCAATGCGGGAAAAGCACTTTGATCAAAATGATGGCCGACCAATTAGGCAATTTCCTTTATTTGGACTTGCAAAATCGCGACGACTGGGTCAAATTGGAAGAGCCGACGCTCTTGTTCCAAAACAACCAAGACCGAACCATCTGCCTTGACGAGATCCAACTCCGACCTGAATTGTTCTCGGTGCTGAGAAGCGAAATAGACAGAGACCGTCGTCCTGGACGATTCATCCTTTTAGGTTCGGCCTCGCAATCTTTGGTCAAGAACTCGTCTGAAACGCTGGCGGGCCGGATTGGCATCATCGACCTTACACCTTTCCTCATCAAAGAAGTTGAGGCTTTGGATGATTTCGACCTGAAGCGTTACTGGTGGCGTGGCGGCTATCCCGATAGTTACAACGCGGCATCGGATGAAAGCAGCAGATTATGGCGCGAGAATTTCATTAGGACATACGTGGAACGCGATATTCCGCAATTGGGCTACCAAATCACTTCCATGCAAATGTTGAGGTTGATGACCATGTTGGCCCATTCGCAAGGACAGTTACTCAATGCCTCGAAATTGGGCGAATCCTTGGGAATCACCCATCCAACTATACGCCGACACATCGACATTCTCGAACAGACTTACCTCGTCAGGACTCTGCAGCCCTATTTCGCCAACACAAAAAAGCGTTTGGTGAAGTCGCCAAAAGTGTACCTCCGTGATTCAGGGCTTCTTCACCAACTGCTTTCCATCAGAAACTTCAATGAATTGCTCGGCCAACCCGTGTTTGGTGCATCGTGGGAAGGTTTAGTCGTCGAAAATGTATGCGCTTCCATCCGAAACGCAACCTTTTCCTTCTACAGAACCGCCACCGGCAACGAAATCGACTTGATTGTCGAAAAGGCCAACAAAACCATCGCCATCGAGTGCAAAGCTTCCACCGCCCCCCAACTGACCGAAGGCTTTTGGAAATCATTGGACGACATCCAACCAGACGAAGCCTATGTGGTGGCACTTGTGGCATCGTCTTACGAAATAAAAAACGGGGTAAAAGTTTGCAATTTGGTGGATTTACTACACCTCATTTAAATGTAAAACACTATTTTTGCACTCAAAATCAAAAGCAAATGTCCATCGAAATCAACCATATCACCAAGCGTTACGGCGAACAACTCGCCCTCAATGACGTGACGCTC
>CACXQO010000386.1 GCA_902769815.1 uncultured Bacteroidia bacterium
GCCACTTCGTCACTGATTTCGATATTCAATTGATTCTTTTGATTGTTTTCCATTTTCATTCTTATTTAAAAAGCGGGGACAACCTTTTGGCCGTCCCCGTAAAAGTGATTAACTTCTTAGATACCAGCCTTTTCTTGCAGGGCTTCGTACTCATCACGAGAACCTACAATCAAGTCTTCGTATTCGCGCAGACCCGTACCGGCAGGAATCTTGTGACCAACGATCACATTTTCCTTCATGCCGAGCAGGAAGTCGCTCTTGGCGGCAATGGCGGCGTTGGTCAACACCTTGGTCGTTTCCTGGAAGGAGGCAGCCGAGATGAAGCTGTCGGTCGCCAAGGCAGCGCGGGTGATACCTTGCAACACCTGCGTGGCCGTGGCCGGACGAGCCGGACGCACTTGAGGCAAGGCCAAGTCCTTACGCTTCAGGGCAGACTCTTCCTCACGCAACTTCATGGCCGAAACGATTTCGCCCGCCTGCAGCTTGTCGGAAGCACCCTTGTCCTCGACAAAGAACTTGCCGTAGATGTCGTCGTTCTCCTCTTGGAAGGTCAGTTTGTTCACCAACTCGCCTTGCAGGAAGCGGGTGTCGCCCGGGTCGATGATTTCGACCTTACGCATCATCTGACGCACGATAACCTCAAAGTGCTTGTCGTTGATGACCACACCTTGCTGACGGTAAACGCTTTGCGCCTCGTTGACGATGTATTCCTGCACCTTCATCGGGCCCATGATGGCCAAAATGCTGGGCTGACCCGCCTTCACGAAGTCGTTCTCCTGAGCCAAAATCTGCTTCGAGGTCGGGATGAGGTAACGTTTCTCCTCGCCGGTTCTGGCCGTAACCACAACCTCACGGTTGCCACGCTTGAGCTTCTTTTCAAGGTGGACAATACCGTCAATTTCGGAGACGATGGCCGGGTCGATGGAGTTACGGGCCTCGAACAACTCTTGCACACGCGGCAGACCGCCGGTGATATCGCCACCGCCAGAAACGTTACGCGGGATACGAACCAATTGGTCGCCAGCGGCAATCTCGTCGCCTTCTTCAACGACAACATGAGCATCCACGGGCAAGTCATAAGACACCAAAACCTCGCCGTTTTCATCGACAATCTCGATGAGCGGGTTCTTGGCACCACGACGACCTTCAATGATGACGCGCTCGTTGAAGCCCGTCTCAGCGATGGTTTCGTTACGATAGGTGATGCCTTCGATAACGTTCTGGAAGCGCACCTTACCGCTATGCTCGGAGATGATAGTTGCGTTATAGGGGTCCCATTCGCAAATCTTGTCGCCCTTCTTCACCTGATCGCCAGCCTTGAAGAACAATTTGGCACCGTAAGGGATGTTGGTTGTCATCAAAACGACATCGGTGTGGTTGTCGTGCAACTTCAATTCGGCGGAACGGCCAATGACAATCTGGTAACTGTCGTTGTCCTTATTGACCTCAACGGAACGAAGTTCGTCGATTTCAAGGTAGCCGTCATACTTGGCTTCGGTGCTGTTGGCCACCAAACCCTTCGAGGCCTTACCACCTTGGTGGAAGGTACGCAGGGTCAACTGGGTGCCAGGCTCACCGATGGACTGGGCAGCGATAACGCCCACAGCCTCACCCTTTTGGACAAGTTTAGCCGACGACAGGTTGCGGCCATAGCAATTGGCGCACACGCCACGCTTCGACTCGCAAGTCAGCACGGAACGGATTTCGACGCTCTCCAACGGAGATTCATCGATGGCCTC
Organism: uncultured Bacteroidia bacterium; assembly: GCA_902769815.1. Lineage (GTDB taxonomy): Bacteria > Bacteroidota > Bacteroidia > Bacteroidales > F082 > Limimorpha. The sequence continues at coordinate 1,740 of CACXQO010000386.1, forward strand.
GGCAAGAGTCTCATTGAGTTCCTGACCACTGGCAGCAATGAGTTCACCCGTCTGCGGATGGAACACATCGTGCAAGGCCACACGACCGAGAATGCGGTCATACAACAAGGAGTGCTTTCCGGGTTCCTTGATTTCCTCACCACGCGAGATGGTCATGCCGCGCAATGTGCCGCAGTCTTTCTCGGTGATAATGACATCGTGCGCCACGTCGACCAAACGACGGGTCAAATAACCAGCGTCGGCGGTCTTCAGAGCGGTATCGGCCAAACCCTTACGGGCACCGTGCGTGGAGATGAAGTATTCCAACACGGACAGACCTTCCTGGAAGTTGGAAAGAATCGGGTTTTCGATGATTTCGGAGCCGCCCGAACCAGCCTTCATAGGCTTGGCCATCAAGCCTCTCATGCCGCACAACTGCGACACCTGAGCCTCCGAACCACGAGCACCAGAGTGAAGCATCATATACACAGGGTTGAAGCCTTGGTCGTCACTCGACAACACCTTCATCACCTCTTGGGTGAGCTTGGCATTGACATCGGTCCAAAGGTCAACGATTTGGTTGTATCTTTCGTTAGGTCCCATGAAGCCCATCTTCTCATATTCACGAATCTGAGAGGCTTGGGCATTGGCATCGCTGATAAGGTTACCCTTCATTTGAGGCACAAGCACGTTGCCG
>CACXQO010000387.1 GCA_902769815.1 uncultured Bacteroidia bacterium
TTCTTCGATGTGTTTGGCGAACAAGGCCATCCGCTCCGCGCCACCATCTCCGATATGGGACCGCAACTCTTGGCCCGACTTCTCGGTCTCAACGAAACCCAAACGGGCATCCTCAACATCGTCTTCAAAATCGCCGACGATCGAGGCCTGCTTCTAATCGACATGAAGGACTTGCGCCTCATGCTCGACTATGTGGCCAAAAACGCCAAGGAGTTCACCACCACCTACGGCACCGTGTCTTCAGTAAGCGTTGGGGCCATCCAACGTGCTTTGTTGGCTTTGGAAGCCGAGGGCGGCGACTTGTTCTTCGGCGAGCCTTCGTTCAATGTGTTCGACTTCCTTCAAACCGAGGGCGGGCGTGGCGTGATGAACGTTTTGGCTGCCGACAAGCTGATGCTCAATCCCAAGCTCTATTCCACTTTCTTGCTCTGGCTGTTGAGCGAACTCTACACCCAACTTCCCGAAGTCGGCGACCTGCCGCTGCCCAAGTTGATTTTCTTCTTCGACGAGGCCCACATGCTTTTCAAGGATACCTCGAAGGCCTTGGTCGACAAGATCGAGCAGGTCATCCGTTTGGTGCGCTCGAAGGGCGTGGGCGTGTATTTCATCACCCAAAGCCCCGACGACATCCCGGATGCCATTGCCGGTCAGCTTGGCAATCGCGTTTTGCATGGACTTCGCGCCTACACTCCCAAGGAACAAAAGGCCGTGAAAGCCGCTGCGCAAACCTTCCGCGCCAATCCGATCTTCAACACCGAAACAGCCATCCTCGAACTCGGCACGGGCGAGGCTTTGGTTTCCTTCTTGGATGAAAAAGGTGCGCCCAGCATCGTGGAACGCGCCAAAATCCTGTTCCCATTGAGCCAAATCGGGGCCATCACCGACGACCAGCGCCGCGACTTGATTCGCAAATCGCGCATCTACGGCGTGTATGACAAGAGCTTCGACCGCGAGAGTGCCTACGAAGTCCTCGTCGCGCAACAAAAACAGGAGGAAAAACGCCTTCAGAAAGAGGCCGAGGAGGAAGAAAAGCGCAAGGCCAAGGAAGCCAAGGAGAAGGAACGCGCAAGAAGCACCTCTTCAAGGTTGACGACCACCACAAGGAAAAAGAAATCGGCGGGTGCGAAAGCATTGGAAAAGACCCTTAACACGACCGCTACGACCATAGGCCGGAACCTTGGGAATACAATTGTCCGCTCGATTTTGGGAAGTATATTTAAGAAGAAATGACAAAAGGGAGGTTTGCCTCCCTTTTTTAGTCATTCCCTATCTCCTTCAGCATCGGCACAAACTTGAAATCGCCGAATTCTTCTTTCCTCAATGAGCCGTCTTCCATTTTGGTGAGCATGGTTTGACCTTCGCCTTCGGCATTGTCCATGGGGATGACCATGATGCCGCCGGTTTTCATTTGTTGGAGGAGCGCATCGGGGATGCGCGGTGCGCCTGCCGTGATAATGATACGGTTGAAAGGCGCATAGGTGGGCAGGCCCTCGAAACCGTCGCCGAGGAAGGTCTTCACGCGGAAGGGCAATTGCTCCACGATTTCCTTGGTTTTGAAATAGAGGTTGCGTTGCCGCTCGATGCTGAACACCTTGGCACCCATCGCGGCCAACACACAGGCCTGATAGCCTGAGCCTGTGCCGATTTCAAGCACTTTCATGCCTTTTTCGACTTGCAGCAGTTGGGTTTGGAAGGCTACAGTGGAAGGCTGGGAAATGGTTTGCCCTGAGCCGATGGGGAAGGCCATGTCCTGATAGGCCAATTCCACAAAAGACGAGTCGAGGAAGATGTGGCGCGGCACTTCGTTGATGGCCGACAACACAGCCTCATCAGTGATGCCCTTGGTGCGCAATTGGTCGACCATTTGCTTGCGCAGGCCTTTGTGACGGTAATTGTCTTCTATGATGGTGTTCATTTGTTTTGGGATACTTTTGTTTCTTGAAGACTACAAAACTTCCTTGATATAACCAATCGTTTCACCCAATTCAGACGTTTCAGTATGCCAAAGCTCCAAAGCAAGTTGCTGCTTCAATTCGTTGAGGCGATTGTTGGAAACATGCTGTAGCAGATAAAACACAACAAGCAAAACTCCGCATAAGTTGTGGTGCATTTCCGTTTTCATTTGTTTCCCTAAAGGACCGCCTTTGATACTTTTTTGCAGTCTCAAATCGTATATGTTGTGTCCGTGCGCACAAAGGTTTCGCACAATTCTGATGGTGTCCATGTAACTGTAAAACACGTCAATGTTTCGTAATCCATAACGCTCTGCAATTTGGACCAAAAGGGATTGACTCTTCATGTTTTTCAATAATACCAGCAGGTCACCGAATGTCTTGTATTCAAGCGTTTTCCAAGCAGGCGCATAAATGTCGTTTTGATACTTTTCGTGATGTCTTTTGATGGCTTCGTTTTTGCGAATCTTGTCATAGGCAGTTGGAAAAGAAGCTATGAATTCGGATTTCATCACATTACGATCGGCGAACCAAGTCGGGTTTTGCTTATAATGGTTTGACACCGTATATATGACAAAAGTCCGTAGATTAACCTCTATTCGTGATAGATAGGGAATGAGTAGGTTTCTGATTCGGCAATCGGTATAATATAGGTTGGTAGCCCAAAGAAAAGACGCGCCTTCAACAAACTCGTGATTGCGGTTTTGCTTGTTTGGATAGGTCTTTTCCAAAGGAAACCAATAAAAGCCCAATCTATAGTAGCCGATGTCAAGCAAGATTTCCCTTGCTTTGGCTTCGTCTTCGATAATCATCCCTCTTTGCTTGAGTTTTTGGATTTGTTCGTCTATGTTGGTGGCAAGTTTCATTTGTGATTTCAATTAAAAGGGGGAACCGAAAAAGTTCCCCCTGAGATCCTTATTATAGTGCAACTGTGCAGCCTGTGCATAATGGCACTTTGATCGCTGCAAAGATACATAATTTTTTGAAGATGGAAAGCAGAACGAATAAAATTCATATTTTTGCCCTTTATTTTGATATTGTATTATATTGTAAAATGCTGAAAATAGGTGTCTTAGG
>CACXQO010000388.1 GCA_902769815.1 uncultured Bacteroidia bacterium
CTGTTTGTCGTGCTCGGCAACCTTTTCTTCCAACCTCGCTACACGCTGGTTGATGGCATACCCCCGCAAGAGATAGTCTTTCAGCACTTGATTGGCCCACTTACGAAACATAGTGGCGTTGATGCTGTTAACCCTATAGCCGACGGAGAGAATGGCATCCAAGTTATAAAACTTCGTCTTATACACTTTCCCATCCCCGGCAGTATATTCCAAAATGGAATAAACTGAATTCTCATCGAGTTCACCACTTTTGAATATGTTGTTCAAGTGTTTTGAAATGGCAGGCTGCCCCACTCCGAACAGCGTGGCAATTTGCGATTGTGTCAGCCACACAGACTCGTCAGACATCCTCACTTCCAAATGGATAGAATCGTTGGGCTGATACAACACTATCTCATTTTCCTCCATCTTGCTACCTAACATATAATGATTTCCATTCATTTTTCATTCATACTACCTTTCTATCCATTAGCAATGTTGTGATACCTTTGTTCCTTTCAAGATGAGCAACTTTTAGTTTTAACAATTTTCTACACCACCACCTCAAAAATCCGCTTCCCGTTCCATTCAATCCATTGCGGCTCGGCGTCTTGCTTGTTTTTCGAGAAGTCGAAAGTGACCAAATAGCCTTCGTCCATACCACGAATGGCGAGGTACTCGGAAAGCTGGTCACGGCCAAGTTCCTCGCTCGTATTTGTCGCCGTGCCAAATCTTCAACTCAACGATGAACTCCTGCTTGTCGTAGGTCACCACCAAGTCCATGCGGCGGTTGTCGCGGGTTTGCGGCTCCACATAGTAGAACCCGATGCCATTGATGATGGGCTTCAGGAACGACAAGAAAACCAATCTGCCCTGCCGTTCCAAAAATTCCTCGTCGTTTTTACGGTACTCTTGGTGCATCAAGTCGGCGAACCGCGTGACCACATGCTCCATATTGAGTTTGCCGTTGCGCACATAGTTCAATTGGAAGGGCGAGAGTTTCGCATTGTTCTTAATCGTGTAATCCAACGTGAAATAGAGGAAAAGAGCCTCCTCAAAAATTAGGTTGTGGATTACGACGCGCCCGTTCTTGTCCCGAATATAGGAAAACATGTTGCCCATGTTCACCATCGGGTTCAACAAGGAGAACGAATAGGACACGCTATTGACCGAAACGGAATACATAAACTCCCGAAATTCAGGATTGTTCTCAAGGTTTTTTGAAAGGTCGTCCATCAAGGTGCTGTTGCCTTGCACCAGCACCTTGACAGCCTTCACTATGCTTTCCGAGGTCCATTCTTGGTCGAATTCCTCCATGTCAACGTTGAAGTCGGCGGCAATGTTCCACGGCGAGTTGTATTTCTTTTCCGCATCGGGACGAAGTTTCAGTTTGAGGTTCTTGATGTCGTAAACGCCGGCGAGGACAACGCTATGGAAAGTGTTGCCCAAGCCTTCGTTACGTTCAAGGTATTTGTTTCTGAGCATTCCTATAAAATTCAGGAACATCTGGTTATCGCTACTCTTATCCACCTCATCAATCAACAACACTACCGGTTTGGGGCTTGATTCACAAAAGCAGGTGATCACTTTAGACAATTCCTCAAATGAAGTCAGGTCTTTGTGGTCAAAAAACTTCCAAACATTTTGCTCCTCACCAATGTTTTGCAGAAAATTGGTCATAAGGCTACAAAAAGTATTGACGAATTCAGGAATACTTTTGAACGACTCATCTCCCAGCCCCTCAAAACTCGTCTTGATAATCAAATACTTGTCAGAGAGCCTGCGACGAATCATTTGCAGCATCGTTGTCTTCCCGAACTGCCGGGCACGGTTGATGGTGAAATACTTGCCCTTGTCTATAAGGCTTTCAACGGCTTCAAAACGCTTTGAAGTGTCCACCATATAGTGCCATTGCGGGTTGCAACTGCCTGTAATGTTGAATTCTCTCCTCATACTGCTTCGGTTTTCCTTCCGCAAAAAAACACATTAATGCTGGATCACGACCTTCCGCGTCACCACCTTGCCGCCAATGACGTGGACAAAGTAGATACCCGAAGGCAGGTCGCTGACGTCGACAGTGGCCGAGCCCTTCACGCTGAAGCCGCGCACCTTGGCACCTTGCGGGTTGATGATGACGACGCTGGCGCTGCCCTTGTCATAGTCCGTGGTGATGGTCATTTGGCCTCTGGCAGGATTAGGGGTGATGGTCACTTGGAACGGGTCTGCATCCACATTGGGCAATTCGGGGACTTCCGTCAGGATGTCGGTGTTGTGGCTGTAAGTCACCAATTTGCCGGAAACCTTCAGAATCGGGTTGCTTGAATTGTTGCAATCCGGGCAGCTGTTTTGGCCGCTCACGCAGTCGGGATAGTTGGGGTGGCATTGGTCGACGTAGGTCGGGTCGAACTCATAGAGCACATCGGCTTTGCCGTCGGGAAGGAAGTCGTTGAGGCTATAATCCCAAACCATAGTCATGCTGCCCGGGCACCAGCCGGCACGGTTGTAGGTCCAAGTGCCGTTTTGGGGCTGGCAACCGGCGGGGTTGGGAGTGCAGGTTTGCCAAAGATCCTGTGTGTAGGCCGTTGCGCCATTGATGTTGACGTTGTGTACAGCATGATAGAACTCAGCGGCGTTGCCCGTGTTGTAGGCACCGTTTTGGGTGTCGCTCCAGTTGTGTCCCGAAGTGGTGATTTTCAGTTTGGCCTTCTCGACACAAGGATTGAATTCGACCGTGCGCATCGGGATGGGGCAAAGGTTTTCGTAGTCGCCGAAGGAATAGCTTCCATACCACAGTTCTTGCATATCCACATACGGATATTCCGGCGTGCCTTTGGTGTATTCGAAGAT
>CACXQO010000389.1 GCA_902769815.1 uncultured Bacteroidia bacterium
TTACCAACTGATGGACAACTTCACGCTGTTTTATTTCCGCTACCTCACAAGCAACATAAAGAAGGACAACCACTTCTGGTCCAACAACTTATCCTCGCAACTCCACTCCACTTGGGCAGGCTTGGCCTTCGAGCGCGTCTGCCTATGGCATTTGCCGCAAATCAAAGAGGCTTTGGGCATTGGTGGCGTGGTCAGCACGGCGCAATCGTGGCACACCGAAGCCACCAAGGAACACGATGGCGCACAAATCGACCTGCTCATCGACCGCAACGACGGTGTCATCAACCTTTGCGAAATGAAGTTCTCAAACGACACCTATCAAATTGACAACGAAGAAGATAAAAACCTCAGAAGACGCCAATCCGTGTTCCAGCAAGTCACCAAGACCCGCAAGGCCATTCATACCACAATGATTTGGAACAACATCCAATCCGAAGTGAAAATGGACGATTTGTTCAAAGAATATCGATAATCTGTTGTTAAGTCCCTAAAAAATCGACTTAGCAGCAGGTTATCGAGCATTTTTTGCAGATTATCTGCTGCTAAGTCCTTAAAAAATCGGGTTAGCAGCAGATAATCGGATTTTTTTGTGGAAAAGAACACTTTAACGCCTATTTCCCATACTCCGCCATCACTTCTTCCCGCTCGATTTGCTTCTCGCCCCAGTCGTCCATCAGGGCTTGGAGTTCCTCTTTCTTCTTGCCGTAGGCCCAATACCAGTCGTTATCTATCTTGGTTTCAGGGTGTTGCTCTGGGTTGGCCATGATTTTGTCTTGTTCGGCAAGTTCGGCTTCGAGTTTGCCTATGGCTTCCTCCAAGCGTTGGATTTCCTTATCTAACTTGCGGAGTTTGGCATCGATTTGCTTCTTGCGCTCGTAGTTGATTTTGTTTTGCGAAACGGGTTCGGCGGCAACTTTCTGAGGCTGTTGTTTGGCGGCTATCTCCAACTCTTTCAGGTGGTTGAGGTTCTTCTGTTCCAAAAAGTCATAGATGTCGCCGATGTATTCCTTGATGCTCGGCTTGCGGAACTCATAAACCTTGTTGGTCAAGCCTTGAAGGAAATCACGGTCGTGGGAAACGATGATTAATGTGCCGTCGTATTGAATCAGGGCGTTTTTCAGGATGTCTTTCGAGAGCATGTCCAAGTGGTTGGTCGGTTCGTCCTGGGAAAAGGAGCATTTTGGCCAACGACAAACGGGCTTTTTCGCCGCCTGAGAGCACTTTCACCTTCTTGTCGATGTCGTCGCCACGGAAGAGGAAAGAGCCGAGTAAAGCCTTCACTTTCAGGCGCATATCGCCGACGGCCACATCGTCCAAAGTCTCAAAAACCGTCTTGTTCATGTCGAGCATATCCTGCTGGTTTTGGGCGTAATACCCAATCTTGACCTCGTGGCCAAGTTTTACCTCGCCCTCGTGGTCGAGCACGCCGCAGATGATTTTGGAAAGCGTGGACTTGCCCTCGCCGTTGCGCCCCACGAAAGCAATCTTTTCCCCTCTCGGAATCAGCAAGTTAATGTCTTTTAGGATGACTTTGTCGCCATAGGATTTGCCCACATGGTTCAATTCGAGCGTCACCTTGCCAGAGTGTGGCGCAGGCGGAAACTTGAAGTGGATGGCCGTGCTGTCGATGTCGTCAATGACGATTTCATCCATTTTTTCAAGGAGTTTCACGCGGCTTTGTACCTGCTTGGCCTTGGTCGCCTTGTAGCGGAAACGCTCGATGAACGCCTCAATGTTCTTGATTTCGCGCTGCTGGTTCTCGTAAGCCGAGCGTTGCATGTCCACACGTTCCTCGCGCAGACTGACATAATCGGAATACGGCACTTTATAATCATAAATCTTGCCGTTCGAGATTTCCACCGTGCGGATGGTGATGTTGTCCAAAAAAGCGCGGTCGTGCGAAACCATCAATATCGCGCCGTAATAGGCCTTCAAGAAGCTTTCCAACCACTGAATGGACTCAATGTCAAGGTGATTGGTGGGTTCGTCCAAAAGCAAAAGGTTAGGCTTTTTCAACAGGATTTTGGCCAATTCCACGCGCATCTGCCAACCGTTACTGAACTCGCGCATGGGTCGCAGCATATCTTCATGGCCAAAACCCAAGCCCACCAAAATCCGCTCGGCCTCGCCCTCGATGGAGTTGCCGCCAAGCAGGGCCAAACGGTCGTTGAGGTTGTTCAGCTTCACGATAAGTTTCTCATATTGAGGGCTTTCATAATCGGTGCGCTCGGCCAACTCTTGTTGCAACTTCTCCGCATTGCGCTCCAACTGGTGGTATTCGTCAAAAGCGGAAAGAGCCTCGTCCAAAACGGTTTTCGTGCTGTTCACGTTCTTTTCCTGTGGTAAATATCCGATGGTAACACCCTGTGGGACAATCACATCGCCTTTTGAAGGCTGCTCAATGCCACAGATGAGTTTCAATAGCGTGGTCTTGCCCGCGCCGTTTTTTCCCACAAGGCCGATACGGTCTTTTTCGCGAATCAGGAAGGAAATTTCGGTGAAGAGGTCTTCACCCGTGAAGTGCATACTCAGGTTTTGGATGGAAATCATGGCTTACCGTTTGTTTTGCGTTTGCGCGGCAAAAATACGGAATTTCAGGCAAATCACGTAATTTGTGGCTGGCAACAATGCCACCACATTCATTCCTTCACCACCTTATCCGAAAACACGTTGCCGTCCTCCAATGTGACGCGCAGCAGGTAAAGGCCCTGGGGCAGACCCTCCAAGCAAACCTC
>CACXQO010000390.1 GCA_902769815.1 uncultured Bacteroidia bacterium
CAGCGTGAACAACACCATCAATTTGGATGTTGAAGCCGGTGTCTACTTCTTCAGCGTGTACGACAACAATGGCAACAACAGCGTCCAGCGCGTTGTCATCGTGAAGTAATCAATCCACTAAGATTGAATGAAAAAAACCGCTCCGTTTTGGGGCGGTTTTTTTTGTTTTTTTGGGATTGCCTATCGGCAAGAAATCTGGACAAAATCTTTCATAAAATCGTTCAAAAATCTGTATTTTGATTTTGATGGATTTTAATATGATTTTTGAAAGATTTCTTGCGAAGCAATACCATCTATCGAGTCATTTCTGCTAAAATGATGGCTCCAGCCACAGCTGCGTTCAGCGATTCGGTTGTGCTGCCACCCATGCGTGGGATGGTAATCGGATGCGTGAGGCAAGGCAGCACCTCCTTGCGGATGCCGTGCGACTCACTCCCGATGACAATGAAGCCCTCGGGTTTTTCCTTCATCTGGAACAGGTTCTCCCCTTCGAGCAAGGCGCCATAAACCGCCTTGCCCTCGCTTTTGGCCTTTTGCAGGAAAGCAGGCAAATCGGTTTTCCAAACCTTCACCCTGAACAGCGAACCCATTGTGGCCTGCACCGTCTTGGGGTTCCATAATTCCACGCAATCCATGCTGCATACCACATCACGGATGCCGAACCACTCCGCCGTGCGGATAAGGGTGCCCATGTTGCCCGGGTTGGCGATGCCGTCCAAGGCCAAAACGAACTTCGACCTTGGCTCGATTTCGCCTTGCTGCGGAATCCTGACCACGGCGAGGATGCCTGGTGGTGTGTCTTGGCCGCTCATCTGCTCCATCTGCACTTCGTTGACGCTTTCGGCCTCAGCGAAAACGGGATAATCCGCGAGAAAGGTTTGGGTGGCATACAGCCCAACGGTCTCGAAACCAGAGCGAAGCAGTTCCTCAACCATCTTGCGGCCTTCCACTACGAAAAGCCCTAATTCCTTCCTGAATTTCTGCTGCCGCAACGAAGCGACTTGCTTGACTAAGTTCTTGGTAATCATTTCTAAATTTGCGTATCTATTTATGTTACTAACGGCGAAAGTACAAAAAAAGGCTGTCCTTTGGAGGACAGCCACTCTCAAAAAAGCACAAAAATAATGCAAATATTGTAAATATTGATTATTTATTCTGCGAAAACGTTGAAGTCGATGTCGACGGCCACTTCCTTGTGGAGTTTCAGTTTGGCCTTGTATTCGCCGACTTCCTTGATGGCCTCTTCGTTGAGGACGATGTGTTTGCGGTCCACTTCGATGCCAGTGGCTTCCTTGATGGCGTTGGCAATCATGATGGTGTTGACCGAGCCGAAAATCTTGCCTGTGGCGGCAGCCTTGGCAGGGATTTGCAACTTCAGGCCTTCCAAAGCCTTGGCTTTCTCAAGAGCCTCGTTCTTGATTTTCTCTTCCTTGTGGGCTTGTTGGCGCATCTCTTCGGCCAAAATCTTGCGGTTGCGCTCGGTGGCTAAGATGCCTAAGCCTTGGGGGATGAGGAAGTTGCGGCCGTAGCCGGGCTTCACGGTGACGATGTCGTTCTTATATCCTAAGTTGTTGACGTCTTGTTTCAGAATGATATCCATGTGTTGTCCTCCTTCAAATTATTTCAAACAATCTGCTACGAATGGCATCAGGGCGAGGTGGCGGGCACGCTTGAGGCTTGGGCAACCTTGCGCTGGTATTTGCTGGAAGTGCCGGTGATGCGGCGGGGCAGGATTTTACCCTGCTCGTTGACGAACTTCAGCAAGAAGTCGGCATCCTTGTAGTCGATGTACTTGATGCGGTTCTTCTTGAAGCGGCAGTATTTCTTTCTCTTGGTATCGACTGCTATGGGAGTCAAATATTTGATGTCGTTGTTGTTGTTCACTTGTGCCATTTTTCTTCGGTTTTAATTGTTCAACATTAGGCTTGTGCTTCTTCTGCGGCGGCTTCGGCCTTCTTGCGCTTCTTCTCGTTGTAGGCAATAGCGTGCTTGTCGAGTTTCACGGTGAGGAAACGCAGGATGCGTTCGTCGCGCTTCAGTTCGGTTTCGACATCGGCGATGACATTACCTTCGGCCTTGTACTCAATGAGTTGGTAAAAGCCTGTGGATTTCTTCTGGATGGGGTAGGCAAGTTTCTTCATGCCCCAGTTTTCTTCATGAACGATCTCCGCACCTGCACCGGTCAGATGATCTTCATACTTCTTTACCGCTTCCTTCATCTGTTCGTCAGACAAAACGGGAGTTAAAATGAAAACGGTTTCGTACTGATTCATAACTGTTTGATTGTAAATGAATAAATTGTTATTGTTGTTTGCTTGATTTGCGGGTGCAAAAGTACGGATTTTTTCCTAATCTACAGCGATTTGCACAAAATATTTTTTTCCAGCATGAATTCCGCTGCGTGTCCGTCGCCGAAGATTTCGGGGAACGAGGTCGGCGGATTGTCCTTGAAATGCTGCCAAGCCTGCCTGATGCGGCTTTCGTCGGCATCGGCGAGGATGGCGTTGCCCGTCTGCACGATTTCAACCCATTCCGTCTCAGGCCGGAGGATGATGCAGGGCTTTTTGAAGAAATAAGACTCTTTTTGCACGCCGCCCGAATCGGTCATGACCAAACGCGCATGACGCTCCAAGGCTATCATCTCCAAAAACGATACGGGAGGGATAAGACTGATGTTCGCGTTGTTGAAAACTTGCTTCTGCAACTCCTCATCTAGGTTGGTTTTCAAGAGTTTGGAAGTTCTCGGATGCAAAGGCAACACGATTCGACATTCTTCAGAAAGCCTGATGATGGCCTTGAAAATTGCGCTCAGCCTTTCGGGATGGTCAGTGTTGCTGTCGCGATGGATGGTGGCCAAAACGAAGGGTTTCCCGCTGAGGTTCAGTCGGTTGATGATGTC
>CACXQO010000391.1 GCA_902769815.1 uncultured Bacteroidia bacterium
GGGACTTACACGATCAGCATGGAGGATGCCAACCGCAATTACGGCGTGGTCAATGTGCCCAATTCGGTGATGGTGCCGATGCACATTGAGACGGAATTGGTCATCAATCCGTTTTTGGGCTACAACAATTCCGTGCAACTCCTCAATGCGCCTGTAGACAAGGGCTGCGTGGGCAAACTCTACCTGCACAATCCCTCAGCTTACGACCCCGATGGCGACAGTTTGAGTTACCGCTTGGTGACTTGCAAAGGACAAGACGGCATGGAGATTGGGGGCTACACTTTTCCGCAAGCCTCGCAATCGTTTGAAATCGACCCTGTTACGGGTGAGTTGCGTTGGGAGAATCCTGTGTTGCAAGGCGAATACAATGTGGCCATCATGGTGGAGGAGTGGCGGCATGGCGTGAAAATCGGCTCGGTGGTGCGCGATATGCAAATCCTTATCTCCCATTGCGACAACGACTTGCCTCAAATCCAATGCGACGAGCAGTATTGCCTCGTGGCAGGCGAACAACTTGATTTCATCATTTCCGCTTCCGACCCCAACGGCGACAACGTTACGCTGACTGCTTCGGGTGCGCCTTTCGAGGTGGCGGTCAGTCCGGCGGTGCTTAATCCCGAGTCGGCATTTGGTATGCAGCCGCAGATGGAGTTCCTTTGGAACACCACTTTTGCCCATATCCGCAACACGCCTTATCAGGTGGTCATCCATGCCAAGGACGATGGCTCTCCCGTCAGTTTGACAAATATCAAGACGGTGACTATCAATGTGATGGCTCCAAAAGTGCAAAACCTGACTGCCGAGGTGGTTGGCCATGACGCAAGGCTTTCGTGGACGACCTATCCATGTGCCAATGCGACGGCTTTGCTCGTTTACCGCAAGGCAGGTTGCAACGGATATGTGCCTGATGAATGTGAAACCGGCATGAATATCGTATCGTTGCCCAATTCCCTGATGGGGCCAAAAGCATTGTCAGCGATGCGGCCTGCGTCACGTTGAAGAACGACAGTCCGCTGATGACCCACGTCAGCAACGATAGCATCGACCTCGTTTCGGGACAAGTCGTCACTTGTTGGGCCAAGCCGAAAGAGATTGACGTCCAATATGTTGCCCCGTTCAGTTATTCCTTGACCCGCATCCTCGATGGCACGAGTTCCATCGTTTATGAAGGCTCTGACACTATCTTCCTTGATGCAAATGTAGATTTGGCGCAGGCCACTTCATTAATATATAAGGTGCAAATGCGCGACGCCAACCAACAGCTGATGGGCGAGAGCGCGACGGCCTCGGCGGTGATGCTTTCGGCCAACGGCACTTTCAGTGAAGCCCGCCTCTCGTGGACGGAAGCCGTGCCGTGGCTCGTTGACAGCACGCAGGTTTTTAAGGAAGTGAACAGCCATTTTGTCAGGATCGCTTCGGTGACGGGGATGGAATATGTTGATGCTGAGGTGGAAAGCGACGTAACCTATCGCTATTATGTGCGCACTTTCGGGCATTACACCTTGGAAGGCATCATAAGGCCTTTAGTCAATTATTCGGCCATCAAGACCGTGCGCATTGGCCACGAGGACCCGACGGAGGAATTTTCCTACACACTGCCCAACGTGTTCACGCCCAACGGCGATGGCTTCAACGATGTTTTTGAGCCTATTGTGACAGGCATCGACTTGATTGTCAGTGCAAAAACCGTGGTTTTCAACCGTTGGGGCAACATCCTCCACGATACCGACGACCCGCTCATCCAATGGGACGGCAAGAGCAAACTGACCAAGATGGACTGCCCGCCCGGCACCTATTTCTACATTTGCGACATCACCTACCAAAGCCAAACCGGCGAGGAAAAACTGCATTTGCAAGGGTCCATCACCATCGTCAGATAAAACAAATAGAGGCGGCGTTGCCACCGTCTCTATTCTTGTTGGATTGCTTCGCAAGAAATCAAGCAAAAATCATTTTCAAAATCTCTCAAAAATCCATATTGTTGATTTTGAACGATTTTATATTGATTTTTGAAAGATTTCTTGGCCGCAGGCCAAACCCATCTTAAATCGTTCAAAACTCTATTTTTTGTTTTGATTGATTTTCATCCGATTTTTGAAAGATTTCTATTCCGAAGGAATATCCCATAAATCAATACTTCATCATCTCAATGAGGTCGACCATACGGTTCGAATAACCCCATTCGTTGTCGTACCACGACATGATTTTCACCATCTTGCCCATCACCATCGTGCTTTGTGCATCGAAGATGCTGCTGTGCGGGTTGTGGATCACGTCGCAGCTCACGATCGGGTCTTCAGTGTATTCCAGCACGCCTTTCATCGGGCCTTCGGCGGCCTCCTTCATAGCGGCGTTGATTTCCTCCTTCGTGGCTTCGGTCTTCAAGGTGCAGACGAGGTCAACCAAA
>CACXQO010000392.1 GCA_902769815.1 uncultured Bacteroidia bacterium
CTCGTATCAGGCACCTGCTTGGCAAGCACCACGATTTTCAATGGTTTGGTCATAAAATAAAATTTCTCGTTTTCAAATCGGCGGCAAAGGTACGGAAAATTTCCGTATGAGGCTCAATCTCACAAAAAAGGGTTCTCATTATTCAAATTTCCTCCCAAATATGAGCAATACTCGTCCAACGACTTTTGCATCACCTCTTGAGGAATGAGTTTACGACGATATTCTGCCACCATTGTTGGGCTCAATGAGCGGCTTAAAGTGTATTCCACCATACAGCGGTCGGCTGATGGGCAAAGGATGATGCCAATGCTCGGGTTTTCGTTGTCGCGTTTCACATCGTGGTCAGGCGATAATTGTGCAGTTGGCAACTGCACAATTTCATTAGATTCTTCCGCGCTCCCAATTTGTGCAGTTTCCAATTGCACAAATTCATTTTGTCCGTTAGTGTCTTCTAATTGTGCAATCGGTAATTGCACAATTTCATCCAATTTCAAATGCTCGCCAAGACGCTGAAAATCATCGGTGCTATAAGTGTCATAGAACTTTACCATATTATAAAGATGGCGTTTCCCGAATCCTCTGCGTTTCGGATTTTGCCGTTTCAAATAATCGGCCAGTTCACTGACCACCTTGCTGCCCCAGTGGGAAGACTTTAATTGAATAGATATGTATTGACCCACTTCCCAAGCCGTTAGCAACGACTCCATATTCACCGTGGCTATCGCCGTTGTGCGATGCTTGTTGATGATAGAATCCACGTAGGCGAATTGCCTTTCAAAGTCATCGGGATTCGATGTTATGATCTGTATGGTCTTCTTGTCCATATCCATTTATTTCACCCTGCAAATATAAACATTTTTCTGAAATCACTACTTTTGCGCCAAATTTCAAAAAATGTCCATCACTGAAATACTGAATAAACCAAACCTCGAAAAAGAGGACATCAAAATTTTGTTGGCTGCCGAAGGCGATGACAAGAAACTGCTGTTCGACAAGGCTTTGCAGACAAAGTTGGCGCACTTGGACAACTACGTCCACCTGCGCGGGCTGATTGAATACAGCAACATTTGCACAAAATATTGCCTCTACTGTGGCGTGCGCTGCAAGAACCTGAAGGTGGAACGCTACCAACTCAGCGACGAGGAAGTCATCGAATGTGCCCAACTTGCCCACAAGTTGGGCTACGGCTCGGTGGCATTGCAAAGCGGCGAAAGGAGCGACAAGGCTTTTGTGGATAAGATTACCCATTTGGTCAAGGAAATCAAGAAGATAGACAACGGGAGTTTGGGCATTACGCTGTCATTAGGCGAGCAAACGGAAGAAACCTACCGCCGCTGGTTTGAGGCGGGAGCGCACCGTTATCTGCTCCGTATCGAAGCCTCGAATGAGGAATTATATTATAAGATTCACCCGCGCGATGAAAAGCACGACTTCCACCAACGTTTGGCCTGCATCGACAGTCTTTTGAAAGTCGGCTATCAGACTGGCACGGGCGTGATGGTCGGCCTGCCGTTCCAGACTTTGGACGATTTGGCGGACGACTTGCTTTTCTTCAAGGAAAAAGACGTGGCTATGGTCGGGATGGGGCCATTCATTCCCCATCCTGACACACCGCTTTGGCAGTACAAAGACCAAATCCCGACCGCCGAGAAGCGTATGGAACTGTCCTCCGCCTGATGATGCCCGAAATCAATATGGTGGCGGCCACGGCCAACCAAACCGTCGACCCGCAAGGGCGCGAGAAAGCCATTCTCACCGGAGCCAACGTCATCATGCCGAACCTTACGCCGAATGAGTTCCGTGAGAATTACCTCATTTATCCCGACAAGGCCTGCGTAAAGGACAAACCCGACGAGTGCCACAGTTGTTTAGACCTGCGTCTTGCGGCCATCGGGCACAAGGTTTTGTATAACGCTTGGGGCGATTCTGTGGCGTTCACCAAGAAGCACTTGTGATTTTTCTCACAAAACCTGCAAAACCATTATTGGATGGAAAGTCGCCAACCGGCTCTTTTCCGGCGGCAAGGCGGTTGCCGCGCCGCACCTTACAAAAAGTTTTGCCAGTTTTGAAAGTTTTGTGACAAGATTTCATAAAATTACCTATTTTTGCCCCTTTGAAAATCAATTTATTTCATTATGAGAAAACATTTCATTACCCTCTTGCTCATCATGCTTTCGGTCGTGACTTTCGGCCAGCAGTGGGTCGCCATCAAGAGCGACAACCCGAGCACCATCCAGACGACTTTGGTTTCGTCTTCCGAAAACCAAATCACCGTCAACCTGCAAGTCCCCGGCTTCCATACCTATGAGGTGACCACACCTCGCGGCGAGGCCAACATCATCTCGGTTCCGCGCACCGTCAGCACGGCTGAAGCGGGCGAACCTAACTTGCCCATGATTGCCGTTCCAGCCATCATCGGCGACATGCAACATTACAGCATCCGCCTTATCGATGCGCAATACACTGATTTCCAGATGGAAGTCGCGCCCTCGAAAGGCGATTTCCCGCGCACCGTGAACCCTGACGATGTGCCTTTCACCTACGGCGAGGCCTATTCGACGGATGCCTTCTTCCCTGCTGAGAACATCGGCTTGTACGATCCTTACATTCTCCGCGACTTCCGTGGGCAGAATATGGTGTTCCATCCTTTTGCCTACAATCCCGTAACACACACATTGCGCGTGTATTACAATATGACCGTTGAAATGTATGCCGACGGTCAGCAAGGCGAAAACACCTTCAGCCGCCGCTCGAACACGGTGAAGATGGATGCAGAATTTGGTGCCATGTATCAAAACCATTTCATCAATTACAGCGAGAGTTTGAACAGATACACGCCCGTCGACGAGACCGGCGAACTGCTCATCATCTGCCACGACGCTTTCATGGATGCCATGCAACCTTTCGTCAACTGGAAAAAGCAAATTGGCCGTCCCACGACGATGGTCGGCACAAGCACGGCAGGCTCCACCAGCGATGCCATTAAAAC
>CACXQO010000393.1 GCA_902769815.1 uncultured Bacteroidia bacterium
TTCAGTTCCTGCAACAAAGATCCTCAACCCACAACCGAGGAAACCAACAAGGCCCAGAAAGAGGCCATCGTGAAACAGTATCTCAACCACACGGTGTATCCGACTTACGCCCAATTGGCCGAAAAGACCGCCGCTTTGGTCGGGAACCTTGAAACCCTGAAAGGCAGCATGACCCAAGCCAATGTGAATGCCGCCACAGCAACCTTCCTCGAAGCCCGCAAATGGTGGGAAATGAGCGAGGCCTTCCTCTTTGGCGCCGCCTCCGACTTCGGCATCGACCCGCACATCGACTCGTGGCCCTTGGACGAAGACGCTTTCAACAACCTGATGGCCAGTCCTAACATGATTGCCATGCTTGCCAACGACGAAGACGGCATGGTGGCAGGCGAACAACTCGGCAACGCCCTGCTTGGCTTCCACGGCATCGAGTACATCCTCTTCCGTGAAGGCCAGCCCCGCAACGTGGCCGACATCACCGACGACATGATGACCTACGCCGTGGCCGTCAGCCGCGACCTTCGCAACCGCTGCTTCCAACTCGAAGTGAGCTGGAACGCCAATGCCCCGCAAGCCCACAAAGACTTGATGGAGGAGCTGGAGTTGAACATCACAGTGAACGGCGGCGACAACACCTACGGCGAGAACATGCTGCAAGCAGGTCAGGCCGGTAGCACCTATGCCACCTTCACCAACGCTCTCGAAGCCATCGCCGACGGCTGCCTCGACATTTCCGACGAGGTGGGCACATCGAAAATCGGCAAGTGCCACACGGGCGAGGACGTGACCTACGTTGAGTCGCCATACAGCCAAAAGTCCATAACCGACTTCTACGACAACATCATCAGCGTGAAGAACGCCTACATGGGCGGCATGGAAGGCCAACGCGACGAAACCTTATCGCTGCACACCTACCTCAAGGACAACAACGCCGACCTCGACACCAAGGCCCTGAACGCCATCGAGAACGCCTTGACGAAAATCAATGCGATGAAGGCCCCGTTTGTCCTTTACTACAGCGATGCCTCCGCCGGCGAGGCCATGGAAGCCTGCCAAGACCTCTCCGACGTGATGAGCGAAGTGAAGGCCGAGTTCGCCAAAATCGACAGAAAGTAGTATTAGGGTCGCTTCGCGTCATTGCGAGGAGGAACGACGAAGCAATCCAGGTATTAAGCTTGTTTTCTGGATTGCTTCGCTCTGCTCGCAATGACGCAAAGCGGCAGAAAGACAAGAACAACTTTAAACCCAAATATCATGATGAACTACAAACATTTAAGCATCATTACCCTTGCAGGCCTCATGGCCTTGGCCTCCTGCAAACAACCCGACCCCATCCCGACTGAAGTTAGCGAAGACACCTACGCCGGTGGCCAATTGGGCACCACGTTCAACACTTCGCAAAGTGCCTACGAAGACCCCACGCCCGCCGTGGAGCAAGCCGGTTTGGGCACCGCCTTCAAGTATGGCGAGTACTTCTTTGAGCGCACCTACACACAAAACAACGAGCCTTTCAACGGCCTCGGGCCGCTCTACATCCGCAGCAGTTGCATATGAACCGCTACCGCGCCGACGACTGGGGCAACGGCTACCTGCTCGTCTTCACCGACCACAACGACACCTACCTGAGCAGTTACACAGGAATGCCACAAACCAAGGCCGTCGCGCCTTTCAAGGCTCCCGTGGACGAAACCAAAATCCAAATCAATTGGCTCAGTTACACCGATGAATGGGGCAACCAATTCCCTGACGGAGAACGTTATAGCCTCACCTATCCAGAGGTTTACATTCCCGAAGACGCTTTCTATGTACCGCTCGAAGTGGGTGGCCAGCCCATCCCCTACAGCGATTTCGTCTGCCGTTTGGAATCGACCATCGGCATCTATGGCACTGGACTGATTGACGCCATTCCCGACGACTCGCTGAGAGCGCAATACCAAAAAGAATACAACGACGGCTTCATGCCCAACGGACTCAACCCCGCGATGTGGGCCGGCTCCGACTTTGCCCCGACGGGCTATTACGGCAACACCACCCACCCCAAGAAATACACCTACGCCCTCACACGCGGCCCCTTGCAGGACGCTCCCGGCGCCAACGCCATCTGGAACATCACCAACGTGACGCACCGCACCAAAATGGGCCACTACATGACCGCCGCTTACGCCACCAAAGCCTCGCAAGACCCCGATGTGCAGGCCGAGTTCTACAACTATTTCCCGCAATACAACCTCACCGGCAATGTGGAAACCGACATCTACAACTACCTGATGATGAACGACCAAATCCCTGCCGAGATGAAACTGCCTGAGATGAAAGACGAGGACTATGTGAACTTCATGGTGTGGCACCGTGGC
>CACXQO010000394.1 GCA_902769815.1 uncultured Bacteroidia bacterium
TGCTGTTACAAAAGCAATTTACTACAGATCCCATCAGCAAAAAACAGGTTATGAATATAGGGCAATTGCCTCAGTATTTTGTCGAAAACACCCATGAGGCGATCATCGACATAAAGACATTCCGCTATGTTCAAGATGAGATGAAACGCCGACAGGAACTGGGGCCATTAGCAAATAAAAGTCTTAACATCACCTGCTTTACAAGAAAAATCAAGTGCGGCAAATGTGGCTGTTACTTCACAAGATGCTCGAGACTAGTCAGGGTTAAATATCACTCAACTTTACAACCTACCAATGGTCGTTACTACGTATGGGATTGCAGTAGGCATCGCATGGACACGTCACTCTGCGAAACAAGTGAAATTCCTGAAATACTCCTTAAAAAATGTTGCACTGAAGTTTTAGGACTTGATGAATTTGATGAGCAGATTTTTGCCAAGCGAATTGAAAGAATCGATGTCCCATACAAAGGTCTTCTGCTTTTTAATTTCACAGAAGGTGAAGTTGTCAGCAAAGAATGGCGTTCTACAGCAAGAACAGACCGTTGGACTGATGAGCTAAAAAGTAAAGTTAGGGAATCTCGACGGAAGTATTTATTGAAAGGTATTGGTCCATACTCGCCTTTTACGAACCGGATCAAATGCGGATGCTGCGGTGAGTATGTCAAACGTCAGTCTGAGCACAAATCCGTAAATCACAAAGTATTCTGGAGATGCCTAAATCGTTGTGGCATTAGAACTCAAGACTCTATCTGCAGAAGCTATAGGCATTAAAGAGTTTGATGGTGAACTTTTCATGAGCCAGATAGATCACGTCACAACGATTAAAACCGGCCTTATTGAATTCTTCTTTAAAGACGGTCAAACAAAACTTGGCGAATACACAACCAAGCCCAGGCAGCCGGAATGGACGGAAGAACGCCGTAAGGCTATGAGTGAAAAAATTAAACAGATAAAGGAAGCAAAGAAAAATGGCAGCAAATAGAAAAGTTCAAACAATCCCAGCGACATTAGGCAGATTCACGTCAGCCCCAATTACCTCGACGCATAAACGCAAGGTGGCAGGCTACGCCCGTGTATCAACGGATCATGATGATCAGTTCTCCAGTTACACTGCTCAGGTTGACTATTACACCAACTATATCAAAAGCCGCAATGACTGGGAATTCGTCGACGTGTATACCGATGAAGGTATAACCGGCACCAGCACCAAACGGCGAGAAGGCTTCAAACGGATGATTGCGGATGCCCTTGATGGAAAGATTGATCTTATCGTCACGAAGTCAGTAAGCCGTTTTGCTCGCAACACCGTAGACAGCCTCACCACCATCAGGCAGCTTAAAGAAAACGGCACCGAGGTCTATTTCGAGAAGGAAAATATTTGGACTTTCGATGCCAAAGGCGAAGTACTGATAACCATCATGTCATCTCTGGCGCAGGAAGAAAGTCGTTCAATTTCCGAGAACTGTACATGGGGGCAACGCAAGAGATTTGCAGACGGAAAGGTAACCGTACCCTTTAAGCATTTTCTCGGTTATGACCGTGGTAAAGACGGAAATCTAGTGCTCAATAAGGCTCAAGCAGAAGTTGTTAAACGGATCTACGCTATGTTCTTAAGAGGCATGACACCGCACACTATTGCACGAAAACTGACAGAAGAAAAAATCAAAACACCAACAGGTCTCGATACATGGAATCGCACTTCGGTGCGTAGCATTCTTTCCAATGAAAAATACAAAGGAGATGCACTACTCCAGAAGACTTTCTGCGAGGATTTTCTAACAAAGAAGATGAAAATAAACCAAGGCGAAGTGCCACAATATTATGTGGAAAACAACCATGAAGCAATCATCGATCCGCAAACCTTTGATATGGTTCAGGCAGAACTTGCACGGCGCAAAGAAGGAAACAACCATCACAGCGGCATTCACCTCCTTTCACACAAAATAAAATGCGGTGACTGCGGCGGATGGTATGGCTCCAAGGTATGGCACTCAAACGATAAGTTCCGAAGGATCGTCTGGCAATGTAACAACAAGTACAAAAACAAAGATAAACACTGCACAACTCCTTATCTTGATGAGAATCAGATCAAGGAACGATTCACAATCGCAGTCAATAAGTTGTTAGCAGGTTCTTCGAGTGCAAT
>CACXQO010000395.1 GCA_902769815.1 uncultured Bacteroidia bacterium
GGAGAAACAGTCAGTGAAGTGCTGCGTAGCCACGGGTTGAAATACTTCAGCATCTTGTAGTTTGTGCCTTGCCTGTAGGCAAAATCCACCAAGTCGGGAATGGATTGCACGACGGTGACAGTCTTGGTCTCGTAAGGCCTGTACCAACCGTTGTCGCGAATCGTAAAACCGTATTTTTCAGGGTTCTCCGTGATGAGTTTCAGTGCAAGGATACGGTAAACATAGCGTTGCGTTTCCTCGGGCAGCAGCATGTCAAAATAAGAATCCACGCGCTGTTCTTCCATCGTCTTGGTGATGCGCCCATTGCCGCAGTTGAAGGCCGCCGCTGCCGAAATCCAACTGCCGAATTTGCGATAAGAATCTTTTAGGTACTTGCAAGCCGCAACGGTTTCTTTTTCAACATTGTAGCGCATGTCGACTTGCTTGTTGATTTCGAGGCCGTATACTTTCCCCGTTTCTTCCAAAAATTGCCAGAAACCGACCGCTTTCGAGGGCGAAACGGCGTTGGTCAGTTCGCTCTCAATCATGGCGAGATACTTGAAATCTTCGGGCAGTCCGTATTGCTCCATGATAGGCTCCATGACAGGAAACCAGCGTGTGGTGCGCTTCAACTGCAATATGGTGGCGGAATGTCTGTATGAGTTTACCATCAGTTCCCGCTCCAACCGCTCCCTTACGAAAAACAAGTCCAACGGCACTTCCTCGCCACAAAAAGTCATGGTTTCGGGCAACTCAATATCGTGCGTGATGTGGTCGATTTGCTCGAAAACTACAAATTCGCGGTCGGTGCCCTCGTATTCTTCCAACTGCTCATCATTGGATTGCGCTGGCAAAAGAGTGATGGCAGCGGTTACACCTATTAATAATATAGCTATGCCGCAGGCCAAGAGGATGTTTCTTGTTTTCATTGGGTGATACGCTTGATGGTTTCTCGTTTCTCTAAACTCTAAACACTAAACACTTTGTCCTTCTCCGAAAGAATCGGGTTCACGATGTCCCATTTGATGTTCAAGTCGGGGTCATTCCAACGGATGCTCCCCTCCGAGGCTTTGTTGTAGACATTGGTGCATTTGTAGGTAAACACGGAATGGTCTTCCAAACAGGCAAATCCATGGGCGAAGCCTTCCGGAATCCAATACATGAACTTGTTGCCTTCGGTCAGCACGACGGATTCCCATTGCCCGTAAGTCGGCGAACCTTTCCGCAAGTCGACGGCCACGTCCAAGACGGCACCTTTCACCACGCGCACCAACTTGCCTTGCGCAAAAGGCGGCTTCTGGAAATGCAGCCCGCGCAACACGCCTTTCATCGATTGCGACTCGTTGTCCTGCACGAAATCCATGTCCAAGCCATGCTCGGCAAAACGCGCCTTGTTGTAACACTCAAAGAAATAGCCGCGCTCGTCAGTGAAGACGTCCGGCTTGATGACCAACAGGTCTTTTATCTTGGTTTCTATGATTTCCATGATTTCAGTTTTTAACTACGGATTACACGGATTTTACGAATTGCATTAGAAGATTTTGCCACTAACGTTAGCAATGGTACGAATATTATCGCATCGAGGATTAGTGAAATTGGACGCTTGCGTCCTTAAATTATTTCGTTTTAATCTGTTCAATCCGTGTAATCCGTAGTTTATTGATTATAAATGCACACATTCATTAAACGCCGCCGCCGTCGCCTCCATAATGCCCTCCGACATAGTTGGGTGGGGGAACACAGCGCGGATGATGTCCTCGCCTTTGGCACCCAACTCGCGGCAAAGCACAGCCGAGGCCACCATTTCTGTCACGTTGTCGCCTACCATGTGGCAGCCGAGCCAGTCGCCGGTCTTGGCGTCGAAGACGACCTTGATGAAGCCGTCGCGGTTGCCGGCAGCGGTGGCCTTGCTCGAAGCGGTGAAGGGGAACTTGCCGATTTTCACCTCATAGCCCGCAGCGATGGCCTTGGCCTCGCTCAGGCCGACGGAAGCGATTTCGGGCGTGGTGTAGGTGCAGCCGGGGATGTTGGCGTAGTTGAGCGGCTTGGGGTTGAGGCCGCAAATCTTCTCTACGCAGATGATGGCTTCGTGGTCGGCCTTGTGCGCCAAAGCGGGACCGTGAACAATGTCGCCGATGGCATAGATGCCTGACACATTGGTACGATACCATTCATCGACATTAATCTTTCCGCGCTCGGTGCTGATGCCGAGCTCCTCAAGGCCGAGGTTGTCGATGTTGGTCTGTACGCCCACGGCGCTGAGAACAATGTCGGCCTCCACGGTCTTTTCGCCTTTCTTGGTGCTGATGGTACACACGCACTTCTCGCCAGTGGTGTCGACGTGCGTCACCGAGGCCTCGGT
>CACXQO010000396.1 GCA_902769815.1 uncultured Bacteroidia bacterium
GGTTGGGTGAAATGCGACAAAACGCCACGGAACTTCGGCAACTTGACGAGTTTCAGTGCGCCGCCTTTGGCCTTGTTGTCGAGGATGGGGAGGTAGTCGGTCGGGAACGACACATCGGCCACTTCCACCTTCCAGCCTTCCTTGCCGATTTCGCGATTCAGCCTTTCTTGCAACTGCACTAACGACCACTGGCGGAAGCACTCGTTATGAGAGAGTTCGGGAATCCATTTGGCGTGTTGCACACCTTTCAATTCAATGCGGGTGCCACCCGTGCAGCTCACGTTCACATCTTGGCGGCCTGCACCCATACCCGTGCGGACCAAACCCGTCGAGCGACCAAGGAAACGAATGTATTCGCAAGTTTCCTTCAGTTCGTCAGGATTTTTGCAGTCGGGATAGGTGACGGTCTCGATCAACGGCACACCGAGGCGGTCGGTCTGATAAATGCGGCGATGGCCGATGTCGCTGATTTCGCGGCAGGCGTCCTCCTCGATGCTCAACTGTATCAGGCGGATGTCCTTTTTCGGCAGTTTCAGCAGGCCTTCCACGCCGATGATGGCGGTGCGCTGGAATCCCGTCGGGATGGAGCCGTCAAGGTATTGTTTGCGGGTGATGTGTACTTCGCCCACGATGTTCAGGTTGGAGCGCAGGGCGATGATGATGGCGTTGTGCAAGGCCTCGCGGTTGATGGGGAACGGCGGGGTGTCATCCACGTCGTAGGTGCAGGCGGTGCCGTTCTTGATGCGATAGACGATTTCCTTTTTCGTCTTGAACTCCATCAAGGCCGTGCCGTCGTATTCGCCCAATTCCGAGAGGGTTGGGCGCATGTGGCGGATGAGTTCGGCATCGTAGTCGTCAAACTTGTTGAATTGTCCGGCGGGACAGTGGCAAAACAGTTTTTCTTTCGTCTTAATCTGTTGGTGCACTTCCAGTCCCGACATGAAGCCTATGCGGTCATAGTCTTCTTGAGTGGCTTTCTTGCGCTCGACGTAGCCGGCCTGTTGCTTGGTCAGCTCGTAGTTGGCGCGTGGGTCGAAGTTGGTGCTCATTATTGATTGTTTAATTGTTGATCGTTGAATTGTTTAATTGTTGTTCTGTCGGATTTGCAATCCGCGCTTCAAAAACAATCGGCTAAAATAGGAGTTTTTTGGATTGGTTTTGAAAAAATGGGAAAATGATTGAAAAAAAATCTCTAAGTCCGGCATTTTTCCCCTATCTCGTATGGGGCAAAAGGAAAAATGCTAATTTTGCAGCGGAAAAACTTCTTTCGCCATGCTACCCATGAGACTCTATACCGCCGGCATCGCCGATTTTGAAAGCGTCAGACAGGACGGACGCGTCTATGTGGACAAGACCAGCCTTATCTATAAACTGACAAAAGAATCAAAATTCGTCTTCCTCAGTCGTCCGCGAAGGTTCGGGAAGAGCCTGCTTTGCAGCACATTGAAATACTACTTCCAAGGCCGCAAGGACTTGTTCGAAGGGTTGGCCATCGCCGAATTGGAAAAGGACTGGAAACATGCCTGCAAGAACAAGTGGGAGATGAAGCAGATCGTCGACGAGTTGCATAGTCAGTTGGACTACTTCGAGGAGAAATACGGCATACCGAAAACCGAAGGCTCGCCCGGAATGAGGCTAAAGAAACTCATCCAAGCGTTGCACATGGACACGGGGCTGAAAACCGTGGTCATCTTGGACGAATACGATGCTCCCTTGCTCGACTATCTCCACAAGCCCGAACAACTGACCGAGGTGCGACGCATCATGCAGGAGTTCTATCAGGTGGTGAAGATTTGCGATGCCGACGAGCAGTTCGTGTTCATCACGGGCATCACGAAGTTCAGCCAACTGAGCATCTTCTCCACTTTGAACAATTTGCGCAATATCTCAATGGAACCTTCCTATTCCGCCCTTTGCGGCATCACCAAGGACGAGTTGGTGACGGTGTTCGACGAGGACATCCAGCTTTTGGCCGACGAATACGGTTGTTCCAAGGAAGTGATGCTCGACATGCTGAAATTGCAATACGACGGCTACCATTTCGGGAAAAAGTCGGACGACGTTTTCAATCCTTTCAGCCTTATGTACGCCTTTACGAACAAGGATGTCAGCTATTACTGGTTCGGCAGCGGCACGCCCACTTTCCTTTTCGAGTCGATGAAACGTTTCAACACGAACTTGCTTGAATTGGAGCAACTCAAGGTGCCGTCCACGCAGTTCGACGTGCCCACCGAGGGTATG
>CACXQO010000397.1 GCA_902769815.1 uncultured Bacteroidia bacterium
CGCCGAGCAAGTCACCAAACACTACGCCAATCCCGACCCGATGAACGCCTCCACCTACTTTGGCGCAGGTTTCCAAGTAGGCGACCTCAATGGCATAGGCGTGGGCTTCAATTGGCTCATTCACCTCTTTGAAATCAATGGCTCGACAGGTATGTTGCCCACCAAGCCGAAATTTGCCGGAAGCAAACTGCAAATCGAATTAGTCATCCCCTTAAAATAACCGACCATGAAAAAACTCATCATCATTGCAGCAGCACTCCTCGCCATGACAGCCTGCTCAAAATCAGACTTTAAGGAAACGCAATACATCAGCGACCCCGACTTTCCGGGCCTACCCATCTATTCCGAAATGGGTTACAACACCTTTGGAGCCTACATCAACGAACAGGTTTTCTCCGTATCAAGTTATGGCAGCAACCGTCCGTTTTACCTCGTCGCCGACCGCGAACACCTCACCATGACCCTCTACGGCTGGCGCGAAGGCACCAACCTCAACATGATTTTCACCCTTCCGATTGACACCACCTATCATCTGGAAGACTATCACAGTCTCCTCGCCCTCGATGGAAAAACATTCACAATCGACACAACCTCAACGAGTTGCAATGTGAAATTTGAAGGTTATTATGCTCCCGAAATCGAAAGCATTTATAGTGGCTACATCAAATTTGAGAAGGTGCAGCAAGTCTTGGTTGACAAGACTGATGCCGAAGTCGTTGTTTCAGGCACGTTCCAATTCCGTGCCTTCACCTACCTCGGCACGCGCATTGACGTGACAGGCGGTCGCTTCGACCTTGGTGTTGATAATGCCAATTTCGTGAATTTTAGAAGATAATTTTTGTATTTTTGCGCCATAATCACAAAAACAACAACATTATGGCACTCAATTGCGGAATCATCGGTCTTTCAAGCACTGGAAAGACGACCATATTCAATTGTATATCAAACACTAAGGCAGAAATCGGTTTTGCCTCGAAGTCGAATATCGGCATGTGCGAGGTGGTTGACGAGCGACTGAAGCTCATCGACAACATCTCCCACTCGAAGCGCATCGTGCCCGCCACGGTCGAAATCGTCGACCTGCCCGGACTGAGCAAAGGCGGTCAGGGAGTGGGCAACAAACTCTTGGCCGAAGTGCAGACGATGGATGCCCTCATCCATGTTTTGCGCTGCTTCGACGACCCCAATGTGCCCCACAGCGAGGGCAGCATCGATCCTGTTCGCGATATGGAACTCGTTGATTTAGAGCTTCAAGTGCGCGACTTAGATTTGGTTTCCCGCAAGTTGGAACGCACCCAAAAAATGCTCAAAAACGGCGAGAAGGACTACAAGAAAGCCTTCGACGTGCTGACCGTCTACAAGGAAACCTTGGAGAACTTCGGCAACGCCCGCGACGCGAAAGTGGCCGACGAGGACAAGAAATATGTGCAAGACATTCAATTGCTTACGGCCAAGCCCATCATCTATGTCTGCAACGTGGATGACGCTTCGGCCTTATCGCCGGCAAGTTGGAGGCCGAAATTGCCGAACTCGACGCCGACGACCGCCAACTCTTCATGGAAGACGCCGGCCTGACCGAACCCGGCGTGAACAAACTCGTGCGCACCGCCTATCACACCTTGAACCTACATTCGTTCTTCACCACCGGTCCCGACGAAACCCGCGCATGGACCATCCACGTTGGCGACACCGCCCCGATTGCCGCCGGAGCCATCCACAGCGACCTGCAACGCGGCTTCATCCGCGCCGAGGTGATGAGCACGGAAGATTTCCTGAAATACGGTAGCGAAGCCGCCGTGAAGGAAGCTGGCAAGTTCCGGATAGAGGGAAAGACATACATTGTGCAGGATGGGGATATTCTGAATATTCGATTTAATGTTTGATTTAATAAACTACGGATTTTGCGGATTGGACAGATTTTTCAGATAAATTTCGGATGCAAGCATCCTGATTATACGGATAACAGACTGCAATGGGAGAAGGACTTGTTTATAGCAACGAAACGTACAACATCATTGGCGCAGCTATGAGCGTTCATCGGGAACTTGGTTCGGGCTTTTTGGAGTCAGTGTATCAAGAGGCTTTGGAAATCGAGTTTTCAAGGCGAAATATTCCTTTCGTTGCGCAACAAAAAATCCAAATTCAATATAAGGATGTCTTGCTTAATCAATATTACATTCCCGATTTCTTTTGCTATGACAAAATCATTGTGGAAATAAAGGCCGTTTCGAATGTCCTACCCGAACACGAGGCACAAATTATCCATTATGTGAAAGCCACTGGAAAAAAGATGGGTCTGTTGCTGAATTTTGGCCAAGAGAGCCTATATCACAAGCGTTTCCCCAACCTCACGCCCAAACCCATCCGTACCAATCCGCAGCGTTAGCTGCCAAATTTACGACCCTAATCATCCGTTTAATCCGTTTAATCCGTAGTTTAAAAAGAAAAAAATGGAACACGTAGTCTTAGTCGACGAGAACGACCAGCCCATAGGCCAAATGGAGAAGCAAGCCGCGCATGTCACGCCGCATCTTCACAGAGCATTCTCTGTTTTTATATTTAATTCAAAGGGCGAA
>CACXQO010000398.1 GCA_902769815.1 uncultured Bacteroidia bacterium
GCATCGTATTCGTCTATGATGACCACGGTCTTCAGACCGATTTCTTTGTGCAGTCCTTGGATGAGTTTCTTGAACCTTGTCCCAGGCGAGCCTTCGGTTTTAGTCATGCCGTACTTTTCCTCGTGGTAGTCTAACTGGCTATGCAGTTCCTCAATGATTAGGCTATTCTCGTATTTGTTCTTGCAAGCACTGATGTCGAAATGCAACACGGGATACTGTTTCCATTCTTTTTCCAACTCGCCGATGGACAGACCCTCAAACAAGTCCTTGCGGCCTTGAAAATAGTATTTCAATGTGCTGCAAAGCAACGACTTGCCGAACCTTCGCGGGCGGCTGAGGAAGACGAATTGCGATTCGTGCGACAATTTATAGATAAGGTCAGTCTTATCGATATAAATGCGTCCATCCTGACGGATGCGTTCAAAATCGGCTATGCCTGCGGTGTAGAGTCTCATGGGTAGCATGGCAGTAATGGTTTTAGAAATTAGAATATTAATGTCAATAAAACATACAGCCAGTGGGCCGAAATGCCCGCCATGAGTCCGCCGATGGTGTGTGCGCCGATGGCCTTGCCGATGAGTTTGCGGTAGCCGAGGCTGTCAAGCATGGCGGCATGGGTGCTGAGGAAACCGCTCCAGCACATGCCGATGGCCGTGAACACAGCGATGGCGTTGTTGTCGATGATGCCTTCAGTGATGAAACGCGGCACCAAACCGATGGCGGCACCCACTGCGCCGAGAGCCGTCATGGGGAAGGAGATGAGGGCACCGTCCTGGAAGCCGAAGAGCCATTCGAAGATGAAGTTGATTTTGTTGGCCGCCCAACTGATGACGGGCACACCTTCGTAGGCCACGCCAATATATTCACCATTTGCGCCCGAAGCGCCGAAGGTGAGCATCATTACGATGGTGGAGATGCAAAGCACGCCAGGGATGATGGCGAAACCGATGCTCACGCCGTCTTTGCCGCCGTCCAAGAGCGAATTGAGAAAACGCATGAACACGCCGCCTTCCGTCTTGAACGAAATTTGTTGCTCGTCGCCGCCAAATTCCTCATCAACAGGGGTGTCCAATTCGGGATAGGCCTTCAATGTGGAGCGTTGCATCAATCGGGTGGAAACGATGCTTCCGATGACCGCACCAGCCACGCCAATCAAGGCACCTTTGCCGAAGCCCAAGCCTGTCATAAAGGCAACCACAACCAAGCCCATGCCGAAAGCCGTGCCGAAGTTGGTCAGCGAAACGAGTTGGTATTTCTTGAAATAGCGGTTGAAGTTCTTGTCGTGTGCAAGGGTGATGATGGCGGGATTGTCGCTCAGGAAAGTCATAATGGCACCCAAAGCAGCCACGCCCGGAAGGTTGTAGAGCGGCCTCATCAGCGGGCGCAAGAGGTTTTCCAACAGACGCACCACGCCAAACTCGGTCAAAAGTTTGCTGATGGCACCCATCAGCACGCAGCAGCATCTTGGGCAGGGTCATCTTGTAGGCCAACAGCCCGAAGAAGGCGAAGAGGATGATGAGGAAAATGATGGCCTCGAAACTGCGCTTTGTAGTGAATTTCAAGGGCTTCTTGAGTTTTTCCTCAATGCTTTTGAAGACTTTTTCCACCCTGTCGTGATAGAACGTGGTGGTTCGTTTGATGGTGTTGTATTTCGTTTTTGCCATGACGAATTATTTTTTGATGAATGCGTGAAGCAGGTCGACCTTCCAAGTGAGGCCGAGGTTGGCTTGGAACTTGCTGGCACCGTCAACATTGGTGTGCGATCCACAGAGGTGGAGGCGCAGGCTGCGGTCGCTTAAAGGATAAAACTCGAAGCCGAGGCTCTCGAAATTCACTTTCTTGCCTGGCGTGATGTAATGGTCGTATTGGTCGTAGGTTTCCGTGTTGGGCAGTTGGGCTTTGTTGTAGTCATAGCCGGCCTTGGCAAACACAATCCATTTCGACCCGATGTCAACCCCGATGCCGAAAATGGCGGTGATGTCCTGCCCGAAGAAATGCTCCTGATGGAAGGAGGCACGGTTGGTGATGTCGAGATACATCTCCACACCCTTGAATTGCAGTTTGTTGCCCAAAGCGATGTAGTTGATGTATTTGCCGGGCTGATACTCAATCAAGTTGACCGAATAAGTGGTTTTGAAATGATTGAAGTTGCCGTACCACATCAGGTTGAAGGCATACATGCTCTGCATGGCTTGGTTGATGAAGGGCGAGTTGCACACTTGGAAAAGCACATGGTTCTTGCCCGTGTTATCCTTGAAGTTGAGCGATGCACCCACCTCGTAGCAGCACACGGTGTTCCAGAACTCTGTGCCATAGTAAATATCGATGGGGTTGGTGTCGTATTCCCATCCGCCGATGGCAACTACTTGTTTACCAGCGGAAAGGAAAAGGTTGTCGGTGAAGTTCCAATTGAGGTAAGCCCAGTCGGTGCCTTGGAAGAAGGTCTTGGCAAAGCCGATGTTGGGCGCGTTGATGCGTTGGCGCAGGTGGTAGCTGAACTTG
>CACXQO010000399.1 GCA_902769815.1 uncultured Bacteroidia bacterium
TCCAAGCACTGCTCAAGCCAAGGACCACCGTGGCGGTAGGCGGCACGTGTGGCTGTCATCGACAGGAAGTTGGGCGAGCATTGCTCGTTGGTTTCCAAGCGGTGGAAGAAGGGCTTGCGCAGTTCGGGATTCTTGATCACGCACCACGAGCTCACGATGCCGGCAATGTTAAAAGTCTTGCTGGGAGCGCCCATCACCACACCCACGGCACGTGCATCGTCGCTCACGGTGAGAAACGAGGTGTGGCGATGTCCTGGCAGCACGAGGTCGCCATGGATCTCGTCGCTGAATACCACCACGTCATATTTCCTTGCCAGGGCTGCGACTTGGCGTTGAACCTCGGCAGGCCATGCGATGCCAATGGGATTGTGGGGGTTGCACAGCACCATCATGCGCGGCTGTTCGGTCTTGAAGATATGCTCAAGCCCATCAAGGTCCATCTCGTAGAAGCCGTCGTCGGTGCGCAGCAAGCCATTGTTGACCACCATGCGGTTGTTGCCCATGATCAGGTTCCTGAAGGGATGATAAACCGGCTCCTGAATGACAATCCTGTCGCCAGGGCGAGTGAAATGATTGATGGCGAGGCCAAAGCCGTTCACGATTCCGCCGATGAAGCAGGCCTCGTCGGTAGTGAATTCCAGGCCGTTGCGCTCACGCTGCCAGTCGATGATAGATTGCCAGTAATCTTCAAGGGGCACGCTGTAGCCGTAGATGGGATGCGTGGTGATGCGGTCAGCCAGGGCTCGGGTGATGTCGGGGCATGCGGCGAAGCCCATATCGGCCACCCACAGCGGGAGGATGTCCTCACGTCCGAACATATCTTTGCAACGGTCATACATCACACTACCCGTGCCACGGCGGTCAATCACTCGGTCAAAATCGTATTTCTTTTCCATTTTTGGTCATTCTATTAAGGGTTTTATGACGCAAAAATAGGTATTTTTGGGGCTATTGAGCCAAAAAATGCACTTTTTTTCAAAAAAAATCGCCAAAATTGTTGGTGGTTCAGAAAAAAGCTGTACCTTTGCAGTCGCAATTGAACAAACGATGACTCCGTAGCTCAGTTGGTAGAGCAATTGACTCTTAATCAATGGGTCGTGGGTTCGAGTCCCACCGGTTTCCCTGCGGGGCTAATTCGAATTACGCGAATTATGCAAATTGTAGATTGCCAAAGGCATTGCCAGCGACGCCGATGGTTCTCCCGCAATTATTACGCCTCAGAGATGAACTTGAAGGAGTTCCTTGAAGAGAACATCGGAGCCGAATTCTGTGGCATAATTAGTTCTGTGTTGTCGAAGGATTTTAGACAAAATCATTGAAGAGTATTATTTATATCTATATGTGTACCTGGGCAGGCCACACGTGAACGACGCCTGCTTTTTCGTTACAATAAAACAAAGGATGCACCATTGGCACATCCTTCGATCTGTAATATGTTGAAATTGTTTTAGAACTTGTATCCGACAGAAATTGTAAGGTTGCGGGTCTTTGCTGAAACATCGTCAGCTACATCAAGAACACCAAAGTCGTAACCAATGGAAACTGGCACCTTCTGGTTGAATTCCAGACCAGCACGCAAACCCAAACCAAAATCAAAACGCTTGTAGCCCACCTCGTCGCCAAAGACGTCATAGCCATCGGTCTTACCAAATAAGCCAATACCGAAATAAGGACCAAATTCACCGAACAAGGCTAGGGTCTCGTTAATGGCATATTTGTAGCCAAAATGTACAGGGATGTCCAAATAATAGGGGTTGAACGTGATTCCGGCCGCCTTGGTCCCTTTGAGAGAGAGAAGTGCTCCAGCGTTGCCATAGAAACCTTTACTCACACTGGGAATACCAATGGTTGTGCGAATACCTGCATGGAAGCCGATACGTGAACTGCAACCACTGGCATCAACGTTTGCTACATTCATACCAGCAACGATTTCCCACTTGGGAGCTTCGGCGTTTGCTGAGAAACTCATAGACAGGGCGGCAACAGCCACCATCAGGATGGAATAAATCTTTTTCATAGTCATTCTGTGTTTAAGTTTTCTAGTTGTTCAGTGCCGCAAAAATAACATTTATTTCTAATTTCAAGTAGTATTTCTCCGATAATTCCTTGAAAAAGCTTGTCATTTGCTGGATGAAGGTGCCATTCTACTTTTGCTGAAAACAGAAATCAGCGGAAGATGATGATTGACATCCAACAACTCACATCGTTGATCTCCGCGTTCCGCGTAGAGACCGAGAA
This sequence comes from uncultured Bacteroidia bacterium, assembly GCA_902769815.1. Lineage (GTDB taxonomy): Bacteria > Bacteroidota > Bacteroidia > Bacteroidales > F082 > Limimorpha. The sequence continues at coordinate 2,239 of CACXQO010000399.1, forward strand.
ATCTGCGATAAAGTGAGTGCAATGTCAAACTTGTTTGAACATTGCTGAACTAGAGCAGATTATGCAATACGGTTTGTGGCATGACTACGGCACGGGCCGCGAGACGCCCCGTGGCAACAGTGGCGATCTTGGCAGAGCCAAGAAACGCCAGCGACGCCGCTGGTTCTCCCGCAAGTATTACGCCTCAGTGATG
>CACXQO010000400.1 GCA_902769815.1 uncultured Bacteroidia bacterium
AGCCTTGTCTTTCAAAATCTTGACTTTCTTCACCAACTCGGATTCGGGCAGTTGGGCATAAAGCCACACCAAGGCGTTTTCCGAAACGGCATAGAGTTGATGGGTTTGGTTGTATTTCTCAACGAACTGCTTGTTGTCCAATAAATTAAGGCGATGCCCTTCGTCGGTGAGTTGTGCCGCCATTTCGTTGTGCAGCACGGGAATCTGTTTCTCTTCCAAATACGCCACCAAAGGGGCGGAAACGTAAGGTTTTTCTAAAATGATCATCTTTTTCGGTTTAATTGTTTACAGCCACTCGATTTCATCACGATTGAGCCCAGTGATTTTGCAGATTTCTTCTATACCATAGCCGCGTTTTTTCATGCGGATGGCGGTCTGAATGAGGGCTTTGTGAGTAGCGGATTCGGTAATCACCACTTCGTTTTTCTCCCATTCTTTCCAATTGGTTTCTGCCAAATAGCGAGAAACTTGTTCGCGAAGTGGGCGAAGGTTATCTTCAATGACATAAACTACGGCATCTTCATCTATCTGGAAATAGTCGTGTATGAGGATATGGCGCATTTTTACAATGTCATCCCAAGGGGTTTCGGCGTGTTCCTTGCGAAAGGCTTTTGTCAACTTGTAAGCGGCCTCGCCAACGATTTCAATGTTCTTCACAATGCCATAGAAACGCATTTTGTCGGTTTCAAGTTCTTCCTTCGTTTTCCCATCGGCATAATCAAGAACGCGGTCAATGGCTTCGATGATGTGCTCTAATCTTTCGTGGTCTCTAACTGGCTCTCTCATAAATCAGGATTTTATCTTGGTTAATGCTTTCGGCGATTCTTGGGTACACTCTACCGTCAGGCACAAGATCAACGGAACGGTCGAGCAAGTCTTCCAATTCGTTAATCATTGCGCAATGTTTCAACAGGCTAACTCTCGCGTTCTCATCGTATTGCACAAGCAAATCCACGTCGCTCAAAGGCGTTTCGTCGCCTCGGGCAAACGAGCCGAAAACCCAAGCCCTTAGGATGGGCTGGGTCTTGAAATAGTCGGCTATGGTTTGTTGCATTTCGGTACTCATAATCGAATCGATTGTTGATTGCGGGGCAAAGTTACGAAATATTTTCCAAACGCAAAAATCGTTTACCTCCAAACATTCTGCGTCCTATCAGGACCGTATGAAACAAATCTAATCGGCACGCCGACATAGTCTTCAATGAATTTGATATAATCCTCCAATTTCTGCGGAATCATGCCCTCGATTTTCTGTTGCCAGCCATGGATTTCGGTATAGACGGGTTCCATTGTTTCGGTGCAGGCTGCGAAAGGCAGGTGCTTGGTTTCCTGACCGTTGTAACGATATGCAGTGGCGACTTTCAAGGTCGCAAAGTCGTCCATTACGTCAGATTTCATCATCATCAGGTCGGTGACCGTGTCCGTTTTGGCGGAGTGTTTCGCCCGTTTCGTCAAACAGTTCGGTGGGGAAGGGTCCAGTGCCTACGCGGGTACAATAGGCCTTGAAAATGCCGTACACCTTGCCGACTCTACTTGGGGCAACACCCAATCCAGAGCAAACGCCCGCCGCAATCACATTCGACGAGGTGACAAAAGGATAGCTGCCGAAATCCACATCAAGCATCGAGCCTTGGGCACCTTCGGCAAGAACTTTTTTGCCTGCGTCAAGGGCTTCGTTGATATAGTATTCGCTGTCAATGAACTGATATTGTTTCAATTGCTCAATGGCTTCAAACCAAAGTCTTTCGTATTCGGCGAAGGCTACTCCATCGAGTTGGAAACCGTTCATGTCAAAGCCCAATCCAGCAATTTGCTGTAGGTGCGTCTTTTTCAAGTTTTCGTATTTCTCGCGGAAGTCGGGTGAAGCAATGTCGCCGATGCGAAGGCCTTTGCGGGCGGTCTTGTCGGTATAGGTGGGGCCAATGCCTTTCAGTGTGGTGCCGACTTTCATCTTGCCCAAAGCCTTCTCGTTGGCGGCATCCATAGCGCGGTGGGTCGGCAGAATCAAGTGGGCACGGTTG
>CACXQO010000401.1 GCA_902769815.1 uncultured Bacteroidia bacterium
CACAACAAGACCCTTGCGGCGCAACTTTACGGTGAGTTCAAGCAGTTTTTTCCCGAAAACGCGGTGGAGTATTTCGTTTCGTATTATGACTACTACCAGCCCGAGGCGTTTATTCCCGCCACGAATACCTATATTGAGAAGGACTTGGCCATCAATTCTGAAATCGACAAGATGCGACTGGCGACCACTTCGGCTTTGCTGTCGGGGCGGAGGGATATTATCGTAGTTTCTTCTGTTTCATGCCTTTACGGTATCGGAAATCCTGAAGACTTCGGCAAGAACATCATCTATTTGGAACGCGGTATGAAAACCACTCGCGACGATGTTGCCAAGGCATTGGTGAGTGCCCTGTATGTGCGCAATGAAATCGAGTTCACGCAAGGCAAATTCAGGATAAAAGGGGAGACGATGGACATTTTTCCGGCTTACGCTGATTATGCCTACCGTATCGTGTTTTGGGACGACGAAATCGACACCCTTGAAATGTTCAACCCCGTGACAGGCAGAAGGATGGAGGAACTATCGGAACTGACCATTTTCCCCGCCAACATTTTCGTTACCTCACAAGCCAAACTCAATGCCGCCGTGCGCGAGATTCAGGATGATATGTTCAAGCAGACGGAGTATTTCCGCGAAATCGGCAAGGCGTTGGAAGCCAAGCGTTTGGAAGACCGCGTGAATTACGACATAGAAATGATGAAGGAGTTGGGCTATTGCTCTGGCATCGAAAACTATTCGCGCTATTTCGACGGGCGCAGTCCCGGGACGCGGCCCTTCTGCCTCTTGGATTATTTCCCCGACGATTTCATCACCGTGATTGACGAGAGCCACGTCACCATTCCGCAGATTCGCGGGATGCACGGCGGCGACCGCTCGCGCAAGCAGACCTTGGTGGAATACGGCTTCCGTTTGCCTTCAGCTTTGGATAACAGACCATTGCAATTCGATGAATTTGAGTCGCTTACGGGGCAAACCATCTATGTCAGTGCCACGCCTGCTGATTTCGAGTTGCAGCAGAGTGAAGGCGTGTATGTGGAACAGGTGATTCGTCCTACGGGTCTGCTCGACCCCGTGATTGAGGTTCGTCCAAGCCTAAATCAAGTCGATGATCTTATCGACGAAATCCACAAGGTGGTGGAGAAAAACCAGCGCGTCCTCGTCACCACATTGACCAAACGTATGGCCGAGGAATTGAATACCTATCTTAACAACTTGAAAATCAAGACGCGGTACATTCATTCCGATGTGGATACGATGGAGCGCGTGGAGATTTTGCAAGGCTTGCGCATGGGCGATTTTGACGTGTTGGTAGGCGTGAATTTGCTTCGTGAGGGTTTGGACTTGCCCGAAGTGAGCCTTGTGGCCATCCTCGATGCCGACAAGGAAGGGCCGCAAGAAACGCCGAGAGCAAAGTCATTATGTATGCCGACACGATTACGGATTCGATGCGCAAGACCATCGACGAGACCGCCCGCCGCCGCGCCAAGCAAATGGCTTACAATGAAGCGCACGGCATTGTGCCCAAGACCATCGTCAAAGCCATCGACAACTCGCTTGGCACCTTGAAGGGAACCCAGCCCGTGCCTTATTCGCAATCCGACCTTCCGTCGAGCATGGCTGCTGAAAGTCAAGCGGTTTACATGTCGAAGGAACAAATCCAAAAGGCCATCGCGCAAGCTAAGAAGAACATGGAGAAGGCTGTCAAGGAGATGGATTTTCTTGCGGCTGCGAAGTATCGCGACGAAATGATGGAGTTGCAGGAAAGGATAAAGGAGTAATGTCAGAGACCAATAGATCTATACTTCAAAAATATTGGGGCTACCCCAATTTCCGTCCCCTCCAAGAGGAAATCATAGATTCCGTAATTGCGGGGAAGGATACGCTCGCGCTTCTGCCTACGGGTGGAGGCAAAAGCATCTGCTTTCAGGTGCCGGCGATGGCGATGGACGGGCTTTGCCTCGTCATCACGCCGCTCATTGCGCTGATGAAAGACCAAGTGGCTCACCTCGTGGAGAAAAACATTCCCGCTGCGGCCATCTATTCGGGGATGCACCCCGACGAACTCAATTTGGCTTATAATCAGGCAGTTTATGGTAGATTGAAGTTCCTTTATGTGTCGCCGGAACGATTGCAAACCGACACCTTCATTGAGGCTTTGAAGCGGATGAAAGTTTGCCTCTTGGCCGTCGATGAGTCGCACTGTATCTCGCAATGGGGTTACGACTTCCGCCCGCCGTATCTGAAAATTGCGGAAATCAGACCTTACATTTCCAAAACGCCCGTTTTGGCACTGACCGCCACGGCGACAGCCAAAGTGGTGGACGACATTCAGTTGCGCCTCGGATTCAAACAAAAGAATGTGTTCCAAAGCAGTTTTGAGCGCAAAAACTTGACTTACAATGTGTTCCACGAGGCCGACAAATACGGCGTGCTGCGCCGGAAGTTGGAAGCCATGACAGAAGGCAGCGCCATCGTGTATGTGCGCAACCGCAAACGCACGCAAGTCATCGCCGACTGGCTCAATTCG
>CACXQO010000402.1 GCA_902769815.1 uncultured Bacteroidia bacterium
CTGGTAGTAGTCATAATACGAAACGAAATACTCCACCGCGTTTTCGGGAAAAAACTGCTTGAACTCACCGTAAAGTTGCGCCGCAAGGGTCTTGTTGTGGCTCAACACCAAAGCAGGACGATTCAGTTGCGCCAGCACATTGGCGATGGTGAACGTCTTGCCCGAACCCGTCACGCCGAGCAGCGTTTGGGCACGGTCGCCGCGCCGAATGCCATCCACAAGTTCCTTGATGGCTTCGGGCTGGTCGCCGGTAGGGGCAAATTCTGAGGTTAGTTTGAAGTTCATGGTCTTGATACGAACGGCAAAAATAATAAAAAAACCCGACCATTGGGCCGGGATTTCGTTGTTATCGTGAAAAACAATAACGCTTGTTCTTACTTCACCTTCTCGACGATGGCCTTGAAAGCCTCGGGGTTGTTGAGGGCGAGGTCGGCGAGCACCTTGCGGTTCATCTCGATGCCGGCCATCTCGATGCCGGCCACGTTTAGCTTGTTGATGAATTGGCTGTAGTTCATGCCATACTCGCGCACGGCGGCGTTGATACGGACAATCCACAGGCTGCGGAATTCGCGCTTCTTGTTTCTTCTGTCGCGATAAGCGTAAGTCTGACCCTTTTCGTAAGAGTTCTTCGCCACAGTCCACACGTTCTTTCTCGTGCCGAACTGACCTTTGGTCTTCTTCAGGATTTTCTTTCTTCTGGCTCTTGAAGCCACTGCATTGACTGATCTTGTCATTTTGTTTGATTTTTTCGTCCAGCGCCTCGCTCCTTGACAACTCTCTCGTCGGCCTTCTCAACGATGGCGGTGTGGTCGAGGTTGCGTTTTCTCTTTTGGCTCTTCTTGGTCAGGATGTGGCCATGATAAGCATGCTTTCTCTTCAACTTGCCGCTACCCGTTACTTGGAAACGCTTCTTGGCAGCGGACTTTGTCTTCATTTTCGGCATTTTACAATTGGTTTTAAAGTATTAAAAATGAGTTATTTCTTTGTTGATTTCGGAGCAATCATCATTTGCATTCGCTTGCCTTCAAGTTTGGGCATCATCTCCACTTTTCCGAATTCCTCCAACTCCTGAGCGAACTTCAGCAACATAATCTCACCCTGTTCCTTGTAGACGATGGAACGGCCTCTGAAAAAGACTTCCACCTTCACCTTTGAACCTTCCTGAAGGAATCGCTTGGCATGGTTCAACTTGAACTCGAAGTCGTGGTCGTCGGTTTGGGGTCCGAGGCGGATTTCCTTGATGACGACCTTGGTGGCTTTGGCCTTCTGGTCTTTCAGTCGCTTCTTTTGGTCGAAGACGAACTTCTTGTAATCCATTGCCTTGCAGACTGGCGGGTTGGCATCGGGCTGGATTTCGACCAAGTCGACACCCAACTCCTCAACGATTCTCAAAGCCTCGCGCAAGGGATAGATATTAGCTTCGACACCCTCGCCCACCAAGCGCACCATCGGAGCCTTGATTTCCTCATTGATGCGGTGGTTGAATCCGTCTTTGTCCTTGTTCGGCCTTTGACCGGGTCTTCCTTTTTGTGGAATCTGTGCTATTGTAATGATCTCCTATATTAAGTTTACAATCAGTTAGTTATCTCTTGTTCTGTTCCTCCTCGACTTGCTTGCGAATCATCTCGGCAAAGGCTTCTGTCGGCATCGTGCCGAGGTCGACTTGACCGTGTTTGCGCACAGAAACCTGATTTTCAGCCTCTTCCTTCTCACCCACGATGAGCATGTAAGGATATTTCTTCATTTCTGCATCGCGAATCTTACGTCCGATTTTCTCGTTTCGCTCGTCAATGAGGGCGCGAATATCGGACTTTTTCAGATACGATTGCAAATTTTTCGCAAAATTGAGGTATTTTTCGCTCACGGGGAGGATAATCGCAATGTTCAAGCAACACGGCCACAAAACGTTCCATCGAGCCGAAGGGGGCGCGGTGAACCATCACGGGACGATGTTTCTCATTGTCGGCACCGATGTAGGTCAGGTCGAAACGTTCAGGCAGGTTATAGTCCACCTGAATCGTGCCCAACTGCCACTTGCGGCCAAGAGCATCTTTCACCATGAAGTCCAATTTCGGGCCATAGAAAGCGGCCTCGCCATACTCCACATGGGCGGGCAGACCCTTCTCGGCACATGCCTCTTGAATAGCGGCC
>CACXQO010000403.1 GCA_902769815.1 uncultured Bacteroidia bacterium
GCAGAGCGATGAAAAGGCCATCCGCCGAGGCAACCGCAACTACAAAAGCGGCAACTACGAGCAGGCCATCGAGAATTACAGGAAAGCCTTGGAAATCAGACCGAACAATGCTAAGGCGCAGTTCAATTTGGGCGATGTGTATTATGCCAAGCAGTCTTACGACACGGCTTACAAGGAGTTTCAGAAGGTGCTTGAACTTTCGCCCGATGTCAAACTGAAGTCGGACGCGGTTTTCAACATGGGCAATTGCCTCCTCGCGCAGGAAAAGTATTACGACGCCTTTAATATATATAAGGTGTCGCTGAAACTGAACCCCGAGAACGCAAACGCCTTGTACAACCTCGAATATTGTCGTGCGCATTTGGTCAAAAGCCAGATTTGGGTGGTGCAACCTGAACACGGTAGGGTAGAAGCCAACGAAAAGGAAGCCTTCAACGGGCAGCGCGTCACGTTGAAAGCACAACCCGACGAGGATTATGCCTTGTCGCGATATGTTGTGGTTCGCGCTGACAATCAGGAGGTAACGGTGGATGTGAGCGGTAGCAGTTTCATCATGCCGAAGTTCAATGTATTGGTTTCGGCTGAGTTCAAGCAAGCGCACAAGATTGAGATTGAGAAGAACATCAAGAACGGAACGGTGCAGGCCGATAAACAGAAAGCCATTGAAGGCCAGCAAGTTGTGCTGAAAGGCATCGGCAAAGACGGTTATATGGTCGACAAGTTCACGGTTTACAAGACGGGCAGCCGAAACGACACAGTTCCTGTCAACGATACGGTGTTCCAAATGCCTGATTTTGATGTGACGGTGACGGCCACTTTCCGTACCGCGCTGAAAGTCAGCATTGATAGCGTTTCCAATGGAACCATTTCAGTGACGGATAGTTTGGTCAAGCCCGGACAAAATGTCGCGGTCATTGTAAAGCCTGATAAGGGCTTCCAACTCGGCGACTTGCGCGTGGTCAGCCAAAAGGATGCCACCGAGTCGGCACCCGTTTCGGATGACAATGTTTTCCAGATGATTGACAGCGATGTGACGGTGAAGGCTGAGTTTGTGGAGGCGACCAATTATTACAAGGTGAACGCCGACACCACTTTGAAGGGCGGTCATGTCCTCATCGACCAACCCGAAGCCACGCGCCGCGAAACGGTTGCCTTGCGCATGTCATCCATCAGGTGGGCGACACTTCGATTAAGGTACAACCTCTCGGCAATTTCTTTACTATGCCCGACTTCGATGTGGAGGTTTCGGCCATCTTCGAGAAGAGCGAAGGTCAGGACCAGCAGCAACAGCAGCAAAATCAGGAACAACAGCAACAAGACCAGCAAGATCAAGAGCAACAACAAGACCAACAGCAGCAGAATCAAGACCAGCAGCAACAGCAGCAAAACCAACAGCAGCAAAGCCAGCAAATGTCGAAAGAGGACGCCCAGCGCATGTTGAATGCCCTTGAGAATCAGGAGAAAAAGACGATGGAGAAGGTCAACGAACAGAAAGTGAGGCAACAACCTAAGAAGAAGAGCGACAAAGATTGGTAATGTTTAGGTAGGAGGTATGAAGTAAGAGGTAGGAGGTAGGAATGGGGGAGGCTTGTGTGAACCCCGTAGGGGTGAAAGAACAATAGGCAGGTGGTGTAAACCCCTGCACTAAATAAAACGGTACCAATCGGTAATGCGGCAGGCGGTGTAAACCCCAGCCGACAAAAAAGGTAAAAAATTATGTATTTTTGCAACCCGAAAGAAAGAATTGACAAATATGAATAAACGAATCATTTTGTTTTTGATGCTATGCCCGTTGTGGCTTTGGGCGCAAGACGACCCCACCCTGACCGTTTCCACCAAGAAGCAAGTCATGGTGGGCGAGCGTTTCCAAGTGGTTTTCGAGGCCAACGCCGAGGGCAAGAATTTCCAAGCGCCTTCGTTTGAGGGCTTTACCGTGGTGGGCGGCCCGTTCACCTCGTCGAGTTCGAGTTTCTCGATGGTCAACGGCTCTTTCCATGTCGGCTCCGCCACTTTGACCGTGAAAGGTAAAAAGATCAGCAGCGAGCCTTTCGACATTAAAGTCATCCCCGACGATGGCAGCCATGCGGCACCTTCGGGTGGAGGCTCGTCTTCAGGTCAAGGGCAGTCGCAGCAAAACACCAACGACCCACAAGTCAGCGGCAAGGATTTGTTTATCAGAGTGATACCTTCAAAGAAATCAGTTTATGTCGGCGAGCAAGTCGTTTTGACCTATAAACTTTACACCAAAGTCCCCGTTTCGTCGCTTTCGGTGGAGCGGATGCCTTCCTACGCGGGTTTCTGGACCAAGGACATCACCGACAACAATGGCGGTTCGTTGCGCCAAACTACCGAATATATCAACGGCGTTGAATACACGGCGGCTGAGATTCAGAAGGTTGTCGTCGTGCCGCAACGATCGGGCACACTCCCAATTGACCCGATGATTATCGAGTGCATCGCGCAAATCAGGACGGAAAGCAATCGTCAGCGCAGCATGGACCCGTTTGAGGCGTTCTTCAATGACCCCTTCTTCAACCGCAACATTGCCAATGTGAAGAAGGAACTCACCTCGCAGACCCTCAATTTGGAGGTGAAAAGTCTGCCCGAAAACGGCAAGCCTGCATCGTTTGCAGGTGCTGTGGGCAACTTCAACTTCAAGTCGGAAATCGACAAGACCGAACTGAGTACCAACGAGGCTTTCACCTTGACTTTGACCGTTTGAGGTGTATGACCCAAAAACCACGATGAATGTGAGCAACAATTCCAACGGCCTTTCTGGAACGAAAAAGGCTGAATATTTGGTGATTCCACGCAGGGCGGGCAATTTCACCGTGCCTGCCGTGGAGTTCTCGTATTTCGAGCCTTCCAAGGGGACTTACCAAACGTTGTCGTCGCAGCCTTACGAAATCAAGGTGGAGAAAGGCAAGGGCGGCGACGAAGGCAGTAGCGGTGGCATCTATGCCTCCAACCAAGAGGGCATCAAGTATTTGGGCAGCGACATCCGCCACATTATGACGGGCAACGCGCATCTGAAACCCATGCACACGGTGTTTTTCGGCTCGGCGGCTTATTTTGTTGTGCTCCTCGTGCTGTTGGTGCTGTTCGTCATTTTGCTGTTCGTGCTGAAGAAACGCGAGCAATTGAGCAAAGACACGGCGGCCAACCGCAACCGCAAGGCCGACAAGGTGGCGCGTGGCCGACTGAAGAGTGCCGCGCAATTCCTGAAGGCCAAAGACCAAGACAAGTTCTATGTGGAAATGTCGCAGGCCTTGTGGGGCTACATCGCCGACAAGTTGGGCATCGAGCGTTCAAAACTGTCGATGGACACTGTGAACGAGACCATGAAAGCCAAGAATGTGCCTGATGAGTTGACACAACAGTTCATCGACACGCTCAACAGTTGCGAGTTCGCCCGATTTGCCCCCGGCAGTGCCGAGGCTTTCTAAAGCGGAAAAAGTTTTGTAAAATGGAAAGGAAAACAACAATGAAACAATACACCTTATTAATATGTCTTCTCGCCGTGGTGGGTTTGGGTAGCGTTTGTGCCCAAGAAAACAGCGAAGAATGGTTCAATCAGGCCAATGCCGCCTACAACGCGGGCAACTACGAATCGGCTATGACGCTCTATGAAAAGATTTTGGACGCCGACATGGAATCGGTGCCGCTCTATTTCAACATGGGCAACACCTATTACAAGATGCGCGAGTATCCGATGGCCATCTATTATTACGAAAAAGCCCTGAAACTCGACCCCTCAAATGGGGAGGTGCAAACCAACCTCGCCATAGCGAATCAGGCCATTGTTGACAAGATTGAGCCTGTGCCTCAGTCGTTTATCGTCAGGGGATGGCGCAATGCACGTGCCTCGCTTTCGGGCGACCAATGGGCATGGTGTTCTATCGCGGCTTTTGCCTTGCTGCTCTTTGCAGTGTTCCTTTTCTTGCGCTCGCGCAGGATGGGGCTGAGGAAGTTGGGTTTTTTTGCTGGCCTTGTTTTCCTGTTGGTTTTCGGACTGTCGGTGGTCTTTGCCATGCAATTGAAGCAAGCCTCTGAAAATCAAGACCAAGCCATCATCATGTCCCCAACTGTGACCGTAAAAAGTACGCCGAATGAAATCAGCGTCGATTTGTTCGTGCTGCACGAAGGCACCAAAGTCGACATTCTTGAAACCAATGAGGGATGGAGCAAAATCAGG
>CACXQO010000404.1 GCA_902769815.1 uncultured Bacteroidia bacterium
GAAGTGACTGCAATGAGCATCAGCGACTGCCGCAAGTGGATGGAAACCATTGACAATCAACTTGCAGAAGACATCAAACACGCCACCATTGAACGCTTGACCGCTTTGGAGGAAATCGGGTTAGGCTATTTGACTTTGGACCGTGCCATCGGGACGCTTTCGGGCGGCGAGGCGCAACGCTGCAAAATCGCCAAATATATCAACTCGCCGCTGTCGGACGTGATGTATATCCTTGACGAGCCGAGCGTAGGCCTCCACAACCAAGACATTTTGTTGATGCAAAAGTCGGTACAGAAACTGAAAAACCACGGCAACACAGTCATCCTCGTCGAGCACCACAAGGAAATGATCAAAATCGCCGACCACATTATTGATATGGGTCCAGGCGCGGGTATGGCTGGGGGCGAAATTGTCTTTGAAGGTAGTTACAACGAACTACTTCATAGTCAAACGCTTACAGGAACTTCGCTCAATGCGACAAGCGCTATAAAGGAGCAAGTGCGCCAACCCAAAGCCTTTTTCCATTTGGAGAATGTCAGTTTGCACAATATCAAGGACTTGACCACCGATTTGCCCTTGGGCGTGATGTGCGGCATCGCGGGCGTGGCCGGTTCGGGAAAGAGTTTTTATAAAGGGTGTTGAATTGTTGAATGTTGAATCGTTGAATTGTTGTCACGATAACGGCCCAACAATTAAACAATTAAACAATCCAACAATTAAACAATCAGACATCGTCTACATCAGCCAAAAGGACATCGGCATCAGCCTGCGCTCCACCCCCGCCACCTACCTCGATGTGGCCGACGACATCCGCAAACTCTTCGCCAAAACCAACAAGACCAAGGCCGATTTGTTCTCCTTCAACGGCAAGGGAGGTTGTCCCGTCTGCCAAGGCAAGGGCGTGATTGTCAACGATATGGCCTTTATGGACAGCATCGAAACCGTTTGTGAGGCTTGTGGTGGACTGCGTTACTCCAACGAGGTCTTATCTTATAAGGTGCAAAGAATGAACATCGCCGAGGTGATGGATATGACCGCCAACAAAGCCTCGGAAATGTTTGCAGGCACTGTCATTGCCGAAAAATTGGAGCCATTGCGCAAGGTCGGGTTGGGCTATCTCCATCTGAACCAGTCGCTTTCGACGCTTTCGGGCGGCGAGTTGCAGCGCATCAAACTGGCCTCTTATCTTGTTGAATTGTTGAATGTTGAATTGTTGAATCGTTTTCGCGACAAATCAACAATTAAACAGTTAAACGCCACAACACTTCAACATCCCAAAATCTTCATTATGGACGAGCCTTCCGACGGCCTCCACCTCAACGACATCCGCCGCATCCTTGACCTTTTTGAGACGATGGTCGAGGCGGGAAACAGCATTTTCCTCATCGAGCACAACTTGGAAATGCTGAAGGCTTGCGATTACATCATCGAACTCGGTCCGGGCGGCGGCGCAATGGGTGGCAAGGTCATTTTCAGCGGCACCCCGACGGAAATGTTGCATTGCAAAAAGTCGGTCACGGGGCCTTATTTGGCCTCCGAACTCAAATAATTTTCTTCGCAACCGCGACGCATATATCGTAATAATGTGTACTTTTGCGCTTTACATTAATTCAAACGCAAAATGAAACACATCATCCAACGCGGATTGCTGCTGATGGCCTTTGTTTTAGCCGACCGCCTTTATTTTGAGGACAACACGAAACTCGTCATCGAGCAAATCTCAACCAAAAGCACGGTCATCATTCCGCTGGCCGACATCCGAAAGATTACCTGTGACGAAACCGTGGGCGTTTCGGAAGCCTCGGACGCGACGGTTTCCCTCTCCCCCAACCCTGCTCACGATGCTTTCACGCTCCGCAACCTTGAGGGCAAGGAAAACATCAGCATCTACGCCCTCGATGGAAGATTGGTCAAATCAATGGAAATTACTGGAAACCAATCCATTGACATCAGCGACTTGCCCATTGGGTTGTATCTCGTCAAAACTCAATCATCAACCCTTAAAATGATCAAGTTATGAGAAAGTCCTTGATTATCATAGCCTTATTGCTGGGCTGCATTAGTCTTAATGCGCAGGAGTACCACATGAAAGTCTTCAATACTGCCTTCATACTTTATGATAAGGATGTGAGCACTATTGAAGAATTTCGTTTTAATGGCGAA
>CACXQO010000405.1 GCA_902769815.1 uncultured Bacteroidia bacterium
CGACTACATGATCAAGTTCCTCACCAACTTCAACGACGCCAACCTCCGCGCCGAACTCGGCAACGACACGGAGAAGATCCTGAAATTGGTGAAGGATAACATTCATGTGGGATAAACCATCATTGTAGAGACGCGGCGCGCCACGTCTCTACCAACAAAAAGGAAACGGCCATGACAAAGGACAAATTCAATTGGAGATTTTGCCTTTGTTGTGGCCTTTTCATTTGGTTCATTGTCAACCTTTTGCAAGGCATTTTCACAGAAATTCAAGAGGACGAGGCTTATTATGCCCTTTACGGCGAACACCTCGCTTGGGGTTATTTCGACCACCCGCCCATGGTGGGGTTGATGACTTTTCTGAGCAGCATTTTCTTTTCGGGCACCTTGGGCGTGAGGTTTTTCACGATTCTTGCTTCGTGCTTGTCGCTATTTGTGATTTGGAGAATAGCAACCTTTAATGACCGGCCCTTCGACAGGCTCAGGGACCTTGAACCAACGCCACAAAATAAGGTCGTTGAGCCTGTCGAAACGCCGACCCATCAGAATATCTTTCTGTTCTTCATCATTGCCTTCTCCATCGTAATGTTCAACATCTACGGCTTCGTCACCACGCCCGATGTGGGATTGATACTTTTTTCGGCCTTGTTTCTCGCTGTGTATCAGCGTTATTTGGCAGAAAACACTTGGCCTCGCGCCTTGCTGATGGGCATTTTGATGGCTTGCATGATTTTCAGCAAATACCACGCTTTTTTGCTGTTGGGCTTGATTGTGCTTTCCAACCTTAAATTGTTGAAAGACGGAAAATTTTGGGTGGCATATCTTATGGCTTTGGCCTTGCTGATGCCACACATCCTTTGGCAAATCGAAGCGGATTTTCCGAGTTTCAAGTACCATCTTTCGCAGCGCAGCGAGCCGTTCCGCTGCTGGAGTTATTTCCTTGAGTATCTGCCTAATCAACTGCTGATTTTCAATCCGTTCACTTTCGGGGCGGTGGTGTATGTGCTAATCAAACATAGCCCTGAAAGGGCGACACGAACAGTGGCAGGCGGTGCAGTCCCTGCTGAAAACCAAGTTTTTGAGCGTGGCCTGAAGTTCATCCTCATCGGGTTCTTTTTCTTCTTTTGGTTGATGGCTTTCCGTGGGCATGTTGAGCCGCATTGGACCATCGTTTGCGTGATTCCAGCGGTGGTTTTGGTTTATCGCAAAGCGTTGGTTGACGAGAAGTTAAGGAAATACGTCAAGCGTTTCATTTTGCCCTCGCTCTTGTTGGTCATGGCCATAAGGATTCTTTTGTTGACACCTTTGGCCGACCGTTTCGGTTACCACGGCAAGGAAAAATATTACAAAGCCGTCGAACAAGTAGCTGGCGAAAGTCCCGTGGTGTTTCAAGGCTCGTTCCAACAACCTGCTTTATATCATTACTTTACGGGCAAGGAAAGTTCCACCTTGCGCAGCTATTACGACCGCAAGACCCAGTTCGACCTCTGGCAGTTCGACATGGCTTGGACAGGTCGAAAAGTGTTCATTTGTGGCCCCGTCATCGACTTGTCAAAGACATATCATATTGACGGCGTGGAATTTGAAGGTTATCTTGCCGAGCATTTCCAGTCGGCGAACAGATTGGTTTTGGATTTCAGCATCAACACCGCGAATGATGAGGAAATCCCCGTTTTTCGCATTGGCGACACTATTCACATGGATTTTTCCATTTTCAATCCCTACGACCAACCTATCGACTTCAACCACAGCGAAATGGGAATGAATCTCCGCGTGCTGTTCCCCGACCAACTTTTGGCCTACCCTTGCATTTACGAAGACTTTCCCCCGCTCCAGCCAAATACAGCCTATCGAGGTCAACTGAAAGCCATCGTTTACAGCAACCTCGCTGCCGGTATTTGCCGCTTGACACTCGCCATCGGTGACCGCATAGCCGTCTTCACCCCCGAAGGAAAAGCCGTGGAAGTGCGAATCGAAAAGAAAAACTAAGGATTTGTGCCGGCCCAAAACGCCTTTTGTTGGGCCTGCGTATTTCGTTGATGTCGTTGCGTTTCTTCTTCTTGTCGATCATCCTTTGCTCGCCGTCGGCGATGGTTTCCAGCACCTGCCGCAGATTTTTGTCCTTTTCCAGTAGGAAGGCATGGCCAAGACCTTCAATCTCGCGGAGATTGCGCATGATATGTGTCAATTTTTCGGCGGGCAGGTGGTTTTGGATGAGAAACAGATAGTCGAGGCGCGGCGTGAAGGCATAGAGCATCCTTTCCCTATAGGTGAGCGAAACAAGATTGTAGACATTGTAGTTGTCGCCGGCGGTATAATAAAAAAAGGAGAAGGGGTTGCCCTCGAAAATGAGGTCGTCGTATCTGACAAGGTCGATGGAGAGTTTCGTGTTGATGTTCCAGGCCAGTTTGTAGTCGACCATGCTCGAATTGATGCCGACGACGGTAGTGTCCTCAAACGACGCGATTTGTATTTTTCTGTTTTTGGGATTCATGGCGCAAAAATAGGAATTTTGTAAAAGCCAAGGCATTGCTGCTACGAATTTCCCCCTTGACCAAAATCAAAAAAGCATGACCATCACTTCCAACAACCCGAAGACGATAGCCATCTCCGCCGTGGTCTTATCTGCAACATATTTGCAGTTTTGGGAATAATTTGTAACTTTGCAGTCGAATAAAAAGAAAAACCGATGACTACGTTTATTGACACATTGGAAGAAACCGCTGCCACTGAGGTGCAAGACGACCTCACGCCAGAGCAACGTGCCTATTGGGAAGCCTCCATCAAACGCGATATGCGCGATATTGCAGAAGGCAGACCTAAGAAATACATCACATTGGATGAGTTTGAGAAAAAACTGATGGATGCAGTACACAAACTCTATGCGTAAATACACGGTATTTTCTCCCATTCCGCAAGCACTTCGACGAAAAAACTTGACTTTCCCGAAAAAT
>CACXQO010000406.1 GCA_902769815.1 uncultured Bacteroidia bacterium
CACTTTCACAACCTCTTCATTCCTACTTCCTACCTCATCCCTCCTACTTCCACATTGAATATATCCATACCCCGTTTCAGGTCTTGAAGGTTTAATTCCGATAGTCATCAAAGCGTTTTGGTTTTTCGCCAAAAAGTCAAAGCCTAAGCGAATAATGCGTTGGAATTCAACTTCGTTGGTTACCAAGTGGTCTGCTGGTGTGACCACGATATTGGCCTCTTTGCAGCGGCTTTGGATGTGGTAGGCCGCGTAAGCGATACAAGGCGCAGTATTCCTTCTTGCAGGCTCGCAAAGCACTTGGTCGGGATGGAGCATGGGCAGGTTTTCCAGTACGAGTTGCTTGTAGGCCTTGTTGGTCACCACGAGGAAGTTTTCATCGGGGATGACAGGGCTGAAACGCTCGTAGGTGCTTCGGATGAAACTCTTCCCAGTACACAGAATATCAAGGAATTGCTTGGGATAGTTGTCCTTGCTGAGTGGCCAGAAACGACTTCCAATGCCGCCTGCCATGATGATGCAATAGTTGTTCATTTCTGTTGGATTGATTATTGTTGAATTGTTGAATTGAGCAGTAAAGATTTTCCTTTTTCGCTCAGCAATTTCGAATGGCCCATAACAAAACACAACGCTGTCGGTTTCAATCCATGGCTCGTTGGTGGGCAATTGGAAAGTCTCGTCAGGTTCGAAAAGGTATTCTTCCTCCTCAGTGTTGTTAGGCTCAAAGTATTGTTTTTCAATGCTTTTTGAGATAATACCTTTCAATTGTTCGGGGTTTTCAAAAAGGTCGTAACCCATGATGCTGCCGTCCGTTTTGCTGAAAGTGATGCCATAGTACCACGGCAAGGGATGCGCGCCGCCCGTGTAGGCATAGCCTTCCGCGATGTAGGTGACATACAGGTCGGTTTGCTCGGAAAGGGAATAATTACCCTCAAAGAAGGAGTTAGGCTCGTTGCCTTCCTCGGCGAAAAAACGGTTCATATCTTCTTGAAAATAAGCCTCATAGTCGTCAGTATTGTCCGAAAGTATCCATTTGAGGATATTTTGGCGTAAGGTATCGTTGTCGGTGACGGGCAAGTCGATGTTCATGGTGTAATGGGAGTAGTCGTCGCCGAATTCGCTTTCGATGAAAATGCTGTCGCTCAAGGTGAAAGGATTGATATCCACTTCATTAGAAGTGGTTTTGGTTCGGTTGCAGCCAACGGCGGCCAGAAGGAGCAACGCTATGGGAATGAGTATTTTTCTCATATTGAATGAATTTTGTGTTCAATGTTGCAAAGATAATGCTTTTTCATAGAACGCCAAGATTTCCGTCCAAAATCTGTTGCCGACATGAAGTTCCAGGAGCGGAAACGATGCAGGGCGTGATATCATCGGCATTGGCTACGGCTTTTCTGACGGTCGGGAAAAGCACCATCTCACCGATGGCCAACGAGGTTTGGTAATGCTCTTTTTCGTAGCCAAATGAACCCGCCATGCCGCAACAACCACTTGGAATGACATGGATTTGAGCGTTTTGAATCAACTTCAAGGTTTGGACGGTCTTTTCTGTTCCGACCAAGGCCTTTTGGTGGCAATGGCCATGAAGCCAAATTTCTACAGCATCTGATTTGAAATCATTAGAAGTTATGCGACCTGCTTTCACCTCACGCATGACGAATTCATCGAAAAGCAGAGCGTTTCGGCCTAATTGTTGGGCTTGTGGGCGCAGTTCTGCGGACACCAAATCAGGATATTCGTCGCGGAAACTGAGGATGCACGAAGGCTCGATGCCAACCAAAGGAATTTGTTCCGAGACCTTGTCTTTCAACAAATTGACATTCTTCAAGGCAAATTTTTTGGCCAATTTCAGGTTGCCTTTCGACATGGCAGCGCGACCGCTTTCCACATGTTTTGGGATTTCCACTTCGTAGCCCAAACGCAAGAGCAATTTGGCGAAAGTCAGGCCCAATTCGGCTTCCTGGAAGTTGGTGAACTCGTCGGCGAAAAGATAGACTTTGCCTTTTGTGGTCTGGCCTT